>JBAUOX010000564.1:0-9495 GCA_049579985.1 Isosphaeraceae bacterium
GTCTCCTGCGATCGTCAAACAATGGCAAGGTACTTCAGGGACCATATCGACGCCGGCAGACATTCTCCGGGGCTGATTCTTCTACCAAACGTCTTTTCGATCGCCCATGTGCTTGAATATTTAATTCTCGCCGCTCATGCCTCCGAGCCGACAGAATGGCACGATCGGATCGTTTATTACTCCTGAGCCGAAGAAGGGAAAAAGGGACACGGGAAAGGAAAAAGGGACGGCACTGACATTGAGGGTAACGGGACCATCGGCGAATCTATCTGAATGCCGCGAACCGCTCGGTCGGTCAAAGCAAGGGGTTGGACCGGTAGGCGCCCCCACTTACTGGCACCCAGGAAACGTGGGTGGGTCCTTTCGCCCCGCGGAAAGTCTTACATCATGCCGCTAGTTTCGCTTCCAAGAATGAAACGGCTCTGGCTGACCACCGAGCACCGCCCTTTGCCTCTTCGATAGCGGCTACTGGCTCGCACATGAATCTCCGAATCTCCGTCCAAGGACCGAATCGCTGACCGATTCACGGCTATCGCGCCTGGTTCCCTGGCTCTGCCTGCCGGCGGCTGTCTGCTGGAGCATCTTGCTCCGGGTTCCGCTGATCCAGAATGCCCCGGCTCACCTCGATAGCGACCTCGCCGTGGACGGGCTGACTCTCCAGGAAGCCGTGGCAGGACACTGGCGGTGGCACTATCCGGGAACGCCCTACACGGGGATCGGGTCAGTCCTGCTGAGCTGGCCTCAGGCCCGGATCTGGGGCGCAGGTCCGATGACTCTGGTCAGTGGCGGGACGGTCGCGCATGTCTTCTTGATCGGGGCTGTCTTCACCCTGGCCTGGCGGGTTTTCGGGCGGAGCGTGGCAATCGGCAGCCTCATGCCCTTGACCTTCGCCTCGACGGGCGTCTTGTGGCTTGCAGGGCGAATCACCGGCGGCCACCTGCTGATCGTCGCCTGGAGCGCAGTGGCCTGGCTGCTGTTGCACGAGACGTGGGTGCGCCGCGGCTGGCGCCCCGCGATCGTGCTCGGGTTCTGGTGCGGGTTGGGCGTCTATCTCGATTCCATGTTTGTCTTGACTTTGGCTGGCCTCGCCTTCGCCGGTCTGATTGCCGTGGTCGTGGAGAGTTTCTCCGGGCGGAGCAGTGCCCGCGGCGAGTTGTCCGGGAAGGAACGACGATCCTGGCTCGTGAGGCTGGCGAAAGGCCTGGCCCTGGTCCTGGCGTTTTTCGCGGGAGCAGCGCCGCGGGCTATCGGCCAGTGGGTCGAGCCGTACGACACGTACAACGAGCAGCTCTCGTGGAATCTCAACTCGCCGCTGCTGGCTGAGCATTTCCGAGTTCTGTTACTCGAGTGCCTGCCCCGGCTGGTCGCCGGACATCGTCTGCCCGGGCTCGAGGCCGACCCCGACCCGGCGCTCATGGGCGCCGGAGCGCCGATTCAGAAGAGCACCACGAGCCGTGAGGCATTTCGTTGCCGGACGCTGCTGCTGACGATCCTTGCCCTCGCTCTTTTCGCCGGGGCACTGCTGGCACTCGGAGCGACCGCCCTGAATGGCCGGGCCATTGGCCCGCGAATCATTGCCACGGGAATGCTCACCTCGGCGCTGGGGGTCGCCGCCGGCTTCCTGCTCAACCGGAACATCTTCAACTCGGACAATTATCGGTACCTGGTATTGCTCTTGATACCCTGGGCGATCGGTTGCGGCCTGGTCCTGCGGGGCGCGGTCCGTCTCGGGGGACCTGCGCGGTGGGGCGGGGTTGCCCTGGCACTTGCGCTGGCGGCCCTGTTCACCTCCGATGCCGCAGCGTGGTATCGTCGATTGGGCTGGATCGATGAGCGGCTCGTGCTGATCCGTCAGGGGATCGATGACCCTGCGCTGCGGTGGCTTGGGAACCATCCCGAAATCCGTTCGATCTTCGGTGGCTACTGGGACGTCTACCGTCTCTCGTTCCTGAGCGCGGGAAAAGTGAAGGGCGTTCCGTTCCCGCTTTTTCCGAACCGGTTTCCCGAGTGGTCGAGCGGGCTGCCGGGCGGACGCCCGGAGACCTTGGTGGCGCGCCGGTCCCCGGAAGGGCAATTGTTCTTGACTCGTGCACTCCGCCAGGGTGGAACCGTACTCTACCGGGAAGGCGGTCTGACCATCGTGAGCTGGCCGTGGCCGATGCCGGCGTCGAACCCGCGGTGATCGCCAGGAGCGAAGCGTTCACTCGCGGAGCCGATCCCGCCTTGAGGAGTGGTTGTGGCAGCGGCTGAGCGTGCTCCGGAACAGGGCGATTCCTGGTTCGTGCGAGCTGGCCGGGGCTGGGGCGATCTGGCGGCCCTCCTGATCTGGACGGCGGCGGTTGCCTGGGTCTTCCGGCAGGCCGTCACGCTGCGCGGGGCGCTCTTCTACTTCGATATCACCGAGATCAATTATCCCTACCGGTCGTTCTTTGCCGAGGAGCTGCGGGCCGGGCGGTTTTCGCGGTGGTGTCCCTGGCTCTACTGTGGGATGCCTCTCTACAGCGAGAGCCAGGCGGGGTATCTGCACCCGCTCAAGTACCTCTTGTACCCCTGGATGGAGACCTGGAAGGCATTCAACTTTGACACGGTGCTATCGATCTGGCTGACCGGCCTGGGGACCTATGGCTGGCTGCGCCGGCACGTGCGGCCGGCCGCGGCCCTGACCGGGGCATCCCTCTTCGGCCTGGGGGGGTTCACCTGGGCCCACCTGGTTCATACCAGCATGATCAACGCCCTGGCCAGCGTGCCGTTTGTGATCTGGGGGCTGGAATGGTCGTGGGAAAGAGGCCGGTGGCGAGGGGTGGTTCCGGCAGCACTCGCCCTGGCCTGCGAGGTCTTCGCGGGGCACTTGCAGGACGTGTTGCTGACCTCGGGAATCGTCGCGCTCTACGGTCTCTACAGATTTGCCACCGAGCCGGTCGGGCAGGGGCGGTGGCGTGATCTGGGGATGGCCGGAGGGCTGCTCTGCCTGGGTGTGCTGCTCTCGGCCGTGCAGTGGATTCCGTCCAAGGAGCTGCTGGATCGTTCGCCGCGGGCAGGGGGGTTGAGCTACAAGGATCTGACTTTCGCCTCATGGTCTCCCGAGCTCCTGCCCACCATGGTCGTCCGCGAGGCCTACGGGACGCGCGCCCGCGATACTGACTGGATGGACGGGTATTATCCCTACCACGAGATGGATACGTACCTCGGGCTGATGGGCCTGGCCCTCGCGGTCATCGGTGCCGGCGGGCCGGGCCTGCGCGATCGCTGGACGGGCTTCTGGGTACTGCTGGCCGCGATCGGCGGCGTGCTGATGCTGGGGAAGTACACCTTCCTGTTCGACCTTGCGAACAAGGTTCCCGTGGCGGGCAGCTCGCGTGAGCCGGTCCGGTTTCATCTGTGGGTCTCGCTGGCGGTGGCCGCGCTGGCGGCCGTCGGGGTCGAGCGACTGGCGCGTCCGGGTTTCGTGCCGCTTCGCTCCGCGTCGATTCTTGTCGCTGCGCTCATAGCCGCCTCGATCCCGGTGCTCCTCTTTCTCTACGCGCCCGTCTGGACCGAGCCGGGGCGCTGGACGACACCTTACCACCTGGCGCGCTATCGCTGGCTCGGGCAAGAGCTGAGGAGTGCAGCCGGGCGCAACGCCATCCTCATCTTGCTCGGATCGGCAGCCGCGTGGCACGCAAGCAGAACGAGCCACCCGCTGCGCCGGGGCGGGCTCGCCTGGGTTTTCTCCCTCCTGGTCCTGGTGGATCTGATGGCGGCTCACGCCCAAGACGTGCCGACGGTCACGCCGGCTTACTGGACCTCACCACCGGAAACGGTCCGACGGCTCAAGGCCGACCCGGGTTTCATCCGGGTTTACGGCGACGGCGACAAGCATTCCGGCGAGCCCGGCTACGCCTCCGAACCGATCGATTACCTGTCGGCGCGCGACGCCCTCGACTGGAGCCTGCCGGCGGCATGGGGCCTGGCGTCCTCGAAGGGAGAGACGCCGATGATCGCCCGCCGCCTGCTCGATTACTTCGATCACGTCAAGATCGGCACCGGGCGGCTCGATATCGAGAGCGTCAGTCACGTGGTCACCGGCCGCTTGCAGCGGAACGCGTTTCTTCCGAACGACCCCGCCGGCGCGGCATTTGTGCATCGCAATCTCAAGGTGCTACCCAGAGCCCGCCTGGTCGGCCGGCCCGTCTATGTTGAAGATGCGGCGGAGGGCGTCAAGGCACTCGAGCGGCTGGGACCGGAGAACCGTACCCGGTTGATCGTCGAGGACCCGACGCGGCCGCTCGCCGCTTCGGCCGAGGTTTCGGGCACGGCCCGGATCGTGACCGACCTGCCCGAGCGGGTCGTGGTCGAAACCGGGTCGTCCGGTCCCGCTTACCTGGTCCTTGCCGACACGTTCGATCCCGGCTGGTCGGCGACCGTGGACGGCAGCTCCGCGCCGATCCGCCCCGCCTACGTGGCCTTTCGCGCGGTTGCCCTGACGTCGGGCGGACACACCGTCGCCTTCACCTACCGCCCGGCCGGGTTCACACTGGGCCTGGCGATCTCGATCGTGGGCATCGCGCTGGCGATGTTTCTATGGTTCCGGCGCGGCAGGGTCGGGCCTTCGGCCGGAGATCACCTCGACCTCCCCCGGTCGGTCCGGTTCCGCAAGCTGCTCTTCCTGACTCTGACCGTGATCGTGATCGGTTCAGCGATCCGGATCGGTCCCGGAGCGCGTCTGTGCTTGCAGGACCGGTGGACCGACAGCTTCCACCGGTTCACCTGGGGCGCCGGGTTGGCGGCGATGAAGGCCAACCGGCAATAGGACCAGGGATGCCGAGAGCAATCGCGCCGCGGTCGAGGTCCTTGTCACGCGTCACCTGAAAAAGCAAGCTGTTTCGGATGGGTGGTTAGAAACGGCGGTCGGACGTGCTACCGCCTTGTAACGCTGCGCAAGAATATTTCCGTAAGAAAAACGGCGGCGGCGGGGCTGGCCTGGATGGCGTCCCAATCGAGAAATGCCGTTTCTGCGGTCAAGACCTGTGTATCCGCTTCCTCATGGGTCGGAGTCGTGCCTGTGTTGTAATCCGCTTCGTGCCTAGCATTTTGCAGCGACACGAAGTGAGTCCCGAGGTCCCGAAGTTCGACGGGAATCACAACCCCCGACCCTATTGTCAGTTGACCTGAGTTATCGAGTCTCGCCTGTGAGTATTCTTTGCAGACCTGCTGCATCTTGTCGTGCTGAAAGGATCGAGCAACGCGAGAACGTAGAGTTGGATCGGCGACGATGCGGATCATCGCCTCTCCCACGATGAGGTGGAACAGCGCATAGTAGGCTGTGGACACTCCACGCCGCAGATTGGCTTCCGCAGGCGCAGCAGGGTACGGAGGGACGTACTGGGGCACCAGCGACGTCGCTAAGACCAATAGATCATCGTGCAGTGGCATGTGGTAAGGCCGATTTATGCTCTGTGGCACTGCGCACCCTGACGTAAGGCCACCTGTCGACCCCTTCGCTTGAGAGCGCTTGCCTGATCTTCGGGATGATCCGCGCGGCGAAACGCCCGAATTCGCTTCTTGGGGCGCCTTCTTCTGTAAAGACGTTCACCCACACTGCTGGGCCGCCGTCCTGGTCGCTCCCAAGTTCATAGTCCCAGTTCACCACCCACGAAGGGAAAGTCACTCCCCGAAGAGCCTTCTCCACGTTCTTGGCCTCATGAGGTATTGGAAGATAAGGCTCCAGGATCTGCAGAATTTTCCTGAACGCCACCCAGGCATTACCATACTGTTCCCGCGTCGCGGCTTGGTTCGGCGGAACTTGCTTCGCCACCGCCAGAAGGTTTTGAACAGCTGTTTGCAAATCCATCTGCCGGTCAAGGCCTAACTCTGGAAAATCGGCAGCGTTGAACCCGGCCACGGATTTGGGCGTGAGCCAGATTGCCGCGCGTGCGACGTCGTCCGTGATGTCCCCGATGTCAACAGTTGCACTATCCGCCTCAACCCGCTGGGGATGGAAGAACAGGTTCCTGGCTACCCTCAGGTTGGTGAGGAAGTCTTTCTTGGCCGGTCGCTCCGGTACTTGATTTTGGTTGACAATCCGCCCCTGATCGACATGGATGACACGCGGCGTCTCCCCCTCGAAGTAAAGAACAAAGCGGATCTGATCCAAAGGAGAATTGTCAGGGAAAGCCCAGCGACTGCCTCCTTCCATCTCTGCCCGGATACACAATCCGTTGTTGAAGTGGAGTTTGCCTGGGTAGCGGTTCCCGCCCGAGGTCATGATGACGACGTCAAGCACCCCGTCGCGATCTCGGAAGCGCCCTTCCTCGTCGAACTTGCTCATGAAGCCTTCGGCTGCGGACATAGTCCCTTCCTCTCACAACCTACGCCTCCGCCGGTCTGCTTGCTTCGCTGGATTGTATCAGGCGAGACAGGGCCAAGGGCATCGGGGTTCCTCCGCGATTCCTTGCCGCTGGAAGTGGTCCTGCCGGGAACCTCCCTCTCCGAGACCATGGATGTCCCCATCCAGATGAATGCGATCACGGGGCCAAGACCCGGTGAGGAGGGATTGAATTTCGTACCGCGTTCGCCTATTGTTGTTACTTTAAAGTGTTGTCAAGTTTCATAATGACGGCCCTCAAGAGAAGGCCGGTGGTAGTGGGGCGAGAGATGTCGATCACGAAGGAGAAAAAGTCGGAGCTGATTGGGTCTTTCAAGCGGGGCGAACACGACACAGGTTCACCGGAGGTGCAGATTGCCCTCCTGACGGCCCGGATCAATGACTTGACCGATCACTTCAAGACGCATGCCAAGGACCATGCCAGCCGGCGCGGACTGCTCATGATGGTCTCAAAGCGGTCCGGTCTGCTCAAGTATTTGCGGCTGCACGACCGGAAGACGTATCTCGAGGTGATCAGCCGCCTGGGAATTCGCAAGTAGCTGGGGCGCCGCGGATGCTGGGTGTGCGCTTTTCCCCATGCAGGCAGCCGCGCCATGACTCTCCTGGTGGTTGCGGGACGACTCATACCCGCGCGGCCGGGGGTTTACCCGGGGACGTTTCCCCGGTGCCGATGACAAGACTTTTTCCTATGGGTGATTGTGACGATTTGCCCGATGTTTGCCGAGGACGCGCTTCATGGTGAGTCTGCGAGGATGCGACCGCGGTTTCGTTGCAAGAAAACCAAGAAACGAACCGGCTGTTCCTCGATACTCCCGTCGGCCTTCGCGGGACCTCACCGGCGCCGTATTTGGTCATGGCCCCGGCACCGGGCACATCCTTATTATTCTCTCGCGCCGCTTCGGGCGGCCGCGCAGGTAGCATTCCATGTCCAGCACCGCGTTAGCTCGCAAGATCGTTGAACGGACCATCGGTGAGAAGGTGATCAGCCTGGAGACCGGGCTCTTGGCCAAGCAGGCCAGCGGTGCCGTGGTCGTGCGGATCGGCGACACCATGTCGCTGGTCGCCACCATGGCGGCGCCGGGTCGCGAAGGGCTCGACTTCTTCCCCCTCACCGTCGATTACCGAGAAAAAACCTATGCCGCGGGCAAGTTTCCCGGCGGCTTCATCAAGCGTGAGGGCCGGCCAACCACCAAGGAGATCCTCACCGCCCGACTCATCGACCGGCCGATCCGCCCCCTCTTTCCTGAATGGTATCACGAAGAGGTGCAGATCCAGGCCGGGCCGATCTCGGCCGACCGGCAGAACGACCCCGACGTGCCCTCGGTCATCGGCGCCTCGGCGTCGCTGCTTTTGACCAAGGCGCCCTTCCAGGGGCCGATCGGGGCCGTGCGACTGGCCCGTGTCAAGGGCAAGCTCATTGCCTTTCCGACGGTGGAAGAGCTCGAGAAGAGCGACCTGGACCTGGTCGTTGCCAGCACCACGAAGGCCGTCGTGATGATCGAGGGCTTCGGTGAAGAATTGCCCGAGCCCGAGATGGCCGACGCGATCATGCGGGCCCACCACCTGAATCAGGAGGTCATCCAGCTTCAGTTCGATCTGCTCGAGGCCGTGGGCTTGTCCATCCCCGAGCACGTCGAGACGCCGGCCGACCCGCTCCGGCAGGTCCTCCACGACCGCTACGCGGACCGGCTGCGGGAGATCAAGCAGATCGTGCTCAAGCAAGAGCGGAATAGCGCCACCAAAGACTTGCTGGACCAGGTGATCAGGGACCTCATTCCCGCCGACGGAACGCCGCTTGCCGTCCCCACCGGTCACATGGGCGAGAGCGGGGAGGCGCCGGCCGAGGCGCCCGTGACGCCAGGCCGGATCAGGGCGGCCTTCTCCGCGATCGAGGAGCGGGTCGTCCGTGAGCTGATTCTCGAAGGCAAGCGGCCCGACGGACGCGGCCCGCGCGACCTGCGGTCGATCAGGTGCGATGTCAGCCTCTTGCCCCGCGCCCACGGCTCGGCGCTTTTCCAGCGCGGCGAGACACAGGCTCTGGTCACGACCGTGCTGGGCACAACCGCCGACGAGCAGCGAGTTGACGGCATCATGGACGAATACAGCAAGAAGTTCATGCTCGACTACAACATGCCCCCCTTCGCGGTCGGCGAGATTCGCCCGATCCGCGGGCCCGGCCGGCGAGAGATCGGCCATGGCGCGCTCGCCGAGCGTTCCGTCGCTCCGATCTTGCCCAGCCCGGCAACGTTCCCATACACGATCCGGGTCATCTCCGACATCCTCGAGTCCAACGGATCCAGCTCGATGGCCTCCGTCTGCGGGGCCACGCTCAGCCTGATGGACGCGGGTGTGCCCATCAGCGACCCGGTCGGTGGAATCTCGATCGGCTTGGTCCAGGACGAGGCCAGCGGGCGGCACATCCTGCTCACCGACATCATCGGCGACGAGGACCACTTCGGCGACATGGACTTCAAGGTGGCGGGAACCCAGCGGGGAGTCACCGGGATCCAGCTCGACCTCAAGAATAAAGGCATCACCGAGGAGATCATCCGCGAGACCCTCGAGCAGGCCCACGAGGCCCGGCTGGAAATTTTGCGGGCGATGCTGCGGGCGATCAAGCGGCCGCGCGAGGAGATTTCCGCCAACGCGCCGCGGCTGATCCAGATCCAGATCAATCCCGAGAAGATCGGCCTGATCATCGGCCCCGGCGGCAAGACGATTCGCCGGCTCCAGGAAGAGACCGGCGCCAGGATCGACATCGAGGACAGCGGCGTCGTCACGCTCTCCAGCCTGGAAGCCGAGGGGGCCGAGGCCGCCCGCGACAAGATCGTGGCCATGACCGAGGGCGTCCAGATCGGCCGGATCTACGAGGGCCGGGTCACCTCGATCAAGGAATTCGGGGCCTTCGTCGAGATCCTTCCCGGCAAGGACGGCTTGGTCCATATCAGCGAGCTGACCGATGGCTATGTCTCGAGTGTGGCGGACATCTGTCGGGTCGGCGATCCGATGCTGGTGAAGGCCATCGCCGTGGACGACCAGGACCGCGTGAAGCTGTCGCGCAAGGCCGCCCTGGCCGAACGCGGAGTGCCCGACGAATTCGCGTCCCGAACTCGGCCGCCAGGGGGCCCGTC
>JBAUOX010000565.1:0-1630 GCA_049579985.1 Isosphaeraceae bacterium
CCCGAGAGGCCGTGCCAGTAGACTGGCTGGCGGAGCTCACCAAGCTCCCATACGATGAGGTCACGAGTGTCCTAGAGACATGGAGCCAATTCCTCAATATTGAGCAGGACCCGAATGGTACCCGCCGCTACCGGCTCTATCACGCCAGCTTCCGGGACTTCCTGGGAGAAGAGGTGCAACTGAAGCCCTCCCACAACATCGTGGTCGACACTGCGCTCGCGAAGATCCGGGAACGAATGCGACAAACCCTCGCGGCAGGACGCCGCGAAATCCAAACGGATGCCTATGCGTGGCGGTGGATTGCATATCACCTGGTAGAGGCTGGCCGCGAAGACGACCTGCGCCGGCTTCTTGTGGATTTTAATTATCTGAAGACCAAACTTGCCGCCACGAGTCTGAACGCGTTGATTGCCGATTATAGCTACCTTACTGATGACAAAGAATCGCCATCCGTTACAACCAAATCGGCCGCGCAACTCGTGGGAGAAGCGTTCCGTCTGTCGGCACCAGCGCTGGCACCTGATCTCGGCGAATTGCCCGGCCAGCTCCATGGGCGGCTCCTCGGCTTCGTCGCGCAACCGGATATCCGTAAGCTCCTCGATCAAGCGGCCGAATCACGGGATGGCGTTTGGCTGAAACCTCTCACCGCGAATCTCGTGCCACCGGGGTCGCCTCTGATCGCTAAGCTTACCGAGCGGGACAAGACCGTCAGGGCAGTCGCGTTCTCATCGGACGGCGGCACAGTCGTGTTTGCCAGCCGTGATCGGGATCAGGGCTCCGGCCCCGACTCCGACGTTTGTGATGTCAAGGTCTGGAGCGTGAGCTCCGGCGCCGTGGTGACCCTGTGCCGATCCCGCGTGGACGCCCTCACGCTGTCGCCGGATGGCGCCCATGTGGCGATCGCGACCGGGGGCACGGGAACGCTCTGGCCCATCGCGGCCCGCAGCGGTCGGTTTCCACAATCGTTCAGCGGATTGCCTGATCCTGTCGTGGCGCTGTCGTTTTCAGAAGGGGGAAAGTCGCTCGTCGCGGTGTCGAAGGGTGGGGAAGTTCAGACGTGGGATATGACCCAGTCGCCGCCGAAGCTTGCGCGCTCGAAAGATCTCAGTCGGGCCTTCCCCGCGCGCGTCGATTTCGGTTTCTCGGATTTTGAAGAAGAGCCTGGCGGTGTAGCCGTTGCCCCGGATGCCGGGACCCTGTTCACCGGCTTCGGGGAGTGGCGTATTGAGGACGGGCAGCCCGGCACTGGCGCCTATACAGCCGGCATCGTCTTCCTAGATTATTTTAAGATTTCGGTCACTCCGGACGCGTCGAAGATGCTCGTGGCGAAAGAGGTCGACGTCGAGGTCTGGAGTCGTGGTCCGAACGGAATCAAACGCGAATTCGAGCTGCCTAAGTGTTGTTTCATCGTGTCGGCTCTGGCAATCACACCGGATGGGAGGCGCGCGGTAGTCGCCTCATTTGACGACCTGAAGATCTGGGCTTTGTCGAAAGATCGGGACTACAGCGCTCTATCAGAATGCAAGGACCCTAGCGTTGGTTCGGTGGTCACGGCGTCGAACGGTCGGAAGGCGGTAGCGCTCTTCAGCGACGGGCAAGCGTGTGTGTGGGACCTCGGCGCACTCCAGCC
>JBAUOX010000566.1:0-9337 GCA_049579985.1 Isosphaeraceae bacterium
GGGTGGCTGGGGTCGGGCTGGAGACAGCCAGCGAGCCCCCAGCGCGCCAGCCTCGGATCTGGGGGCGTCGCCCTTCGGGCGTCGACCCCAGGCACCCCTGAGCTGTGACCTGCGTTTGAACCATGCCTTCAACCACTCACGCCGAAAAGCTGAAGTCGCTGATGACGCTCAAGTTCCAGCGATTCGAAGATGCTTCACTCATGGCCGCGTAACGTATAGTGGTCAAGGAATCGACGGTCGCTGCGCGGCGAGCCGTTGGCGCGAGCTAGGAAAGTGAGTAAGCCAGGCCGAACGCGAGGATGATGGCCAGCGCCACGAGGATGAGGATGATGTGGCCCGCGCTTGGCTCCGCCAGGAAGTCGCCGACTTGCTCCCCAAGTTGTTCGAGCCAGCGCTCGGCGACGGTCGGCGGTTCGCTCAACTGATCTTGTGTGCGCTCTTCGACGAGCGCACGATGCAGTTGGATCACTTCCTTACGGTATTCCTGCTGAACACGCCTGCCCGATTCGACACCCTCGTCCTCGAGGTTTCTACGGTGAGAGTCGATGCACGTCGGGGTAGGCCTGGGGGAATCCAGCGCTGCACTTCTGGTGGTGAGCGCGGTTTCCCGGGCGCGATCCTGCTTCGACTGAAGCGCCGATTCGATCACAGACCAGTCGAGCGGAGCTTCGGGTTCGGAGAGAGCCGCAGAGGTGGGGGTTCTAAGGTGTTGACTTCCAGGGCTTGCTCGAGTTACCCGCTTGGGGCGGTCCGCGACCGGGAGCAGCATCTCGAGCTCTTCCGCCACCTCGGCAGCCGAGGAGAAGCGATCCTCAGGACGCGGGGACAGCAGACGGTCGATCACCGCGACCAGGGGGACAGGCAGGTCCTTTCGAACGTCCGTGATCGTAACATGCCGCTCCTGGATGCGTTTGACCATTCGATCCATCTTGGTCATGCCCGGAAAGGCAAATTTTCCCGTCAGCAGCCGATACATGGCGCAGCCGAGACTGAATTGATCCGTCCGCGCATCGACGGCCTGCCCATTGAGCTGCTCGGGCGACATGTAATCGCATGTCCCGACCACAAAGCCTTCGTCGGTGTCTTGAGCACTCACTCCTTCGTTCGAGACCCCGACGAAAGCTCCCAGTCCAAGGTCGAGGAGCTTGACGACCCCTGTGTTGTCCAGGAAGAGATTGGTGGGCTTGATGTCCCGGTGGACCACCCCCTTTTCGTGAGCGTGGGCGAGACCCCATGCCGCCTGCATCATGCAGGCGACGACCTCTTGCGGGGGCAGCATCCCACGACGACGCAGGACCTTCTCGAGATCCTCCCCCTCCAGGTATTCCATGACAATGTACGGGGAGTCCTCGAACTGGTCCGCGTCGAAGGCGCGGACCACGTTGGGGTGGTCGAGAACGCCGACAATCTTCATTTCGAGGAAGAACCGCGAGACGGAATGCTTCGAGGTTGCACAGACCGGCAATACGACCTTGACGGCGGCCAAGCGATCCATCAACCGATGCCGGGCCTTGAATACGCGCCCCATGGCTCCGATACCGAGAGTGTCTAGCAGCACGTACCGCCCGAATACGAGGCTCTTGGCTTGCCCAACCAACAGGCGGCGGACCTGAAACTCCGTCAGCCTGCCTTGCTCAACGAGCCGCCCGGCCAGCGCGGATACGTCCCGCGGTTGCGAGTCCTGAACCAGGTAATCACGGACTTCCCGCAAGCCGGTTTCGGACAGTATGCCCGACCGTTCCAGGGTGGAAAGGAAGTCTGACCACGAAAGACTACAAGGGTTGGCACCAAGATCGTTTGGCACTGCGAGCTGGCTCCGAGAATCACGCCGCTTGCCCAAGCCGACGCGATGCTTCCTCACCGATGAAACCGGTTGTCTCTTTCGCCCCACGCCCCATCATGCACGACGGTATCTCGTAATGCCAGTGCAAGTTTACAAAGTCGTCCGGGACGCTGAGTTATCATAACCCGATCAAACATTCAAGAACTCAATTTTAATTTCACGCCATCTTGAACTCATTCATCATTGCAAGCCACCAAGCCTTGTTGCGTCGAGACGCACGGCAGGCAGTTTGCTCGGTCTGACGGAGGAGATAGCGGGCGGCCAGCCGTCTCGATTACCCTGGTGGTGATGTGAATCATCCCGCATTCGACGTCCGCTCGTCGGGCTCGATTCGAAGCGTCTATCGCACGTGGAAGATATTTTGGCCGGTCTCAATCAACCAAGCAGGACATACCTCGATGAGCAAGCAAGTACGAGTTGCGATCCTCGCATTCGGCGTGACTTTGTTGGGTGCCCTCGGGTCCGAGTCGGTGGCGATGGCTTATGGAGATAGCGCTCGCCCCGCTGATGTCACCTTGAAGGGCAAGGACGCTCTCGGCGACTGGACGACTGATGCGCCGGGCGTCCGTCGCAAGATCACGGTTGCTGATCTTGCCACCCCCTACGACACTCCCTCGGCGAACAATCATCCAAGGGTCGTCGAGCGGCCCCAGGGGGCATGGCCCAAGGCTCCCGAAGGTTTCGCGGTGACGCAGTTCGCCGACGGGCTGATCGAGCCGCGGGTGATCGTGCGGGCACCCAACGGCGACCTCTTTGTTGCCGAGAGCCGGGCCAGCCGGCTGCGCGTCTTCCGGGATGCCGACGGCGACGGCAAGCCCGAGGTGAACGAGGTTTTCACCACTCGGTTGGACCGCCCGTTTGGAATCGCTTTCTTCCCGCCGGGCCCGGAGCCTAAATTCCTGTATGTCGGCAACACCGGCTCGGTGGTGCGCTTCGCCTACCGCAATGGCGACTCCAAGGCGCGGGGAAGGCCCCAGATGATCGTCAAGAACATCCCGACCGGCCGAGAGGAAGTCGGCGGTGGTGGCCACTGGACCCGTGACCTGCAGTTCTCTGCCGACGGCAAGACCTTGTATGTCTCTGTCGGCTCGCGGTCGAATGTCAGCGACGACGCCTCCGAAAAGCGCCGCGCTGTGATTCTCGCCTTCGACCCTGACGGCAAGAACGAGCGGACCTTCGCCTCGGGCATTCGCAATCCCGTTGGCCTGGCGGTTCATCCCCGGACCGGGCAGCTCTGGACTTCGGCTAACGAGCGCGACGGGCTGGGTGACAATCTCGTGCCCGACTATATCACCCACGTCGAGGAAGGCGGTTTCTACGGCTGGCCATGGTACTACCTTGGGCCGAACCAGGCCCCCAGGCACAAGGGAAAACACCCCGAACTCAAGGACAAGGTGATTGTTCCCGACGTTCTTGTTCAGTCGCACTCGGCGTCGCTCGATTTGACCTTCTATGACGGCAGTCAGTTCCCGCAAGAGTACCGGCTGGACGCGTTTGCTGCCGAACATGGCTCGTGGAATCGTGCCCGCCGGACGGGCTACAAAGTGATCCGCGTGCCAATGAAAGACGGCAAGGCGACAGGAGAGTACGAAGACTTCCTGATCGGTTTCGTCACCAAGGAAGGAGACGTCTGGGGCCGTCCGGTCGGCGTGGCCGTGGCGGCGGACGGCTCGCTGCTTGTGACTGACGACGGCTCGGGTTCCGTCTGGAGGGTCGCGTATACGGGCAAGAAATAAGATCCGACCGACCCTCGCTCGACGGCGGGGACCATGGGGGCAATACTCAAGGAGTCGCTGATCAACATCAGTCAGCGAACCCGGTGGAGGTTCCTGTCCGCTTTCCATAGAGATCGTGGCGTCGTCCCGATTCCGGGTGGGAACAAGCTCGGTCCCCCCATGCTCCGGCAGTCCGGGCCGGATCGAGAATCGCAAGAAGACTGTAAACGAAACGGGGGTCGGGCAGAAATTGCGGTCGGCTCCGAGGCGAAGTCTCCATGATCGGCATCCTCAAGCAATGGCGAGTCTGGGTCCTGGCCGTGCTGCTGATCGGTCCCGTGCTGGCTTACGTGACCTTCGGCACGATCTGGCTCTATGAGCGCGGCTGGTTGTGGCTCACGACCGCGTCCCTGCTCTGGATAGCCGCCGGGACGGTTTTCTCGATCCTGGCCGTTCGGTGGACAAAGAATGTCCATCCGATCATGCCTCCCCTCGACTGGGAGTCACCCTCCACGTTCTCTCCGCGCGACCGCGAGGCCTGGAAGATCGTCGAGCAAGAATCCGACGCCGGCGAGACGCTGGCGATGGGGGCTCTGGTCGAGCCCGAGATCTACATTGAGACCGGGCGCAGGCTGCTCCGGCGGCTGGCCGAGTTCTACCATCCGAACACGAACAACCCACTGGACGATGTTCCCCTGATCGAGCTGCTGACGGCCCTCGAACTTGCCTCCGAGGACCTCGCTGGGCTCTCGAGGCAGATTCCGGGGGGAGACATGATCACGCTCTCGCACTGGCGGCGGGCCGTTCAGATCAGCGGCTACATTTCCAGGGCCAACGACCTTTATTCCATGATCTCTCCGATCCTCAACCCGCTCTCGGGCCTGGCCCGGCTGGGTACGCGGGAGCTTCTGGTCAAGCCGGCCTGGAAGAACATGCAGCAGAATGTACTGCGCTGGTTCTACCAGGCCTACGTGAACCGCCTGGGTGTGCACCTGATCGAGCTGATGAGCGGCCGGCTGGCCATCGGAGCCGAGCATTATCGCCGGTTGACCCGCCGCGCGGCACTACCCGCGGCCGCCTCATCCCGGGAGCAAGAGCCCTTGGTCGCGGCCATCCTGGGGGCTCGCGGCGCGGGCAAGTCGCGTCTGATCGAATCGCTGAAGCAGCCATTCGCCGGCGATCCGAGCCCGATCGCCGCGCGGTTCGAGGGACGCGGGCTGGACCCCTCACTGGCCGAGCGGCTCCGCAACGTTCGCTGGGTCGAGGTTCCTGGCTACCCTCCCGCCTCGGAAAGCGAGTCGCGCCGTGACCGGTCGTTGCGTCAAGCCGCGGTGGCCGCGGCGATCGATTGCGACCTCTTGATCCTGGTCATTGACGGCCGCAAGGGGCTTCAACCGGCGGATGTCTCGCTTGCGCAGGCGTGGGACCGCTACTTCATCGAGCACCCGCAGCGCGAGGTGGCACCGACCCTGGTTGTGATCACGGGGGTCGATCATCCGGACTTCGGCGCCGTCTGGGCGCCTCCTTACGACTGGTCGGCTGGCAAGGGAATGCGCGAGGCCGCCGTCCGATCCCTGTTCGACTCGCTACGATCGACGCTGCCGCCGACCTTCAGCACGTTCACGGCAGCCGGCCTTCCCGGTGAAACGGCCTTCGGTGTCGCCGAGCACGTCCTGCCCGCGCTGGCCGCGCAATTGCACCGGGCCGAACGTTCCGCCCTGATCCGCCAGCTCCAGGCGCTCTCCAACCGCTCCAAGGTTGGCCGGGTGATGGGCCAGATCGGTCAGCACGGGCGCCAGGTCTGGACCAACCTCAGGTCCAGGCACACGCCGGCGCGCCGCGTCCCCTGAGTCCATCCGAGTGCATCGCCGATGAGGTCGGTTCCCATCGCAGCGGGCAAGCCGCGCCGCCTGTCGCGCCGGAAAGATCTGTGAAGATCGGTCGCTTTCGGTCCTCTGCTCGGCACCAGTTTTGCTCAAGGATACCTCTTCAGAACGGCGCGGTGGACGCCGACAATCTGCCGGCCTGGCCTTTGAGCCAACAGGGGTCTTCACATGAGCACAGGACCAGGGGGAATGTTGGGCGGTGGAGGCTGGTATCAGCCGAGAGGGGCCTATGGAGCCTATCCGGGTTGCGGCTGCAGCGGAATTGTCATGATCTTGGCGGGGATGCTGCTGGTCCTTGCCGGCTTGATGCGCGGCTGCAACATGTGAATCGTGCTGCTCAGTCTACGGGGCCCATCTTCCCATCCGGAACATTCTTCGTTTCAACTTTCCGAGGAGGTCGGCAATGCGAGCGCTCTGTGGCTCGATCATCACCGCGGGCGCCCTGATCGGACTGGGCCTCTCGGCCCTGGGGCTCGGGACGCGGTATCAGAATCTGGCCGGCAATGATCCTGCTTCGATCACCTACCTCAAGTGGGTGCAACTCGACACGCCCATGATGCTGATCATTGTGGTTCTTCTCAGCAGCCTGATCGTGGGCCTGGCCACCGCGTTTCTTGGCCTGGCCTACCATCATGAGCGGCGGCATTACGAGCGGAGTCGCGGTCTGTCCGAGTCGCTGTCGCCGGCAACCCGATGACTCTCGTCGCATCGGGACCAATCGGCTCGCGGGCCGATGTCGCTTGAGACTTCCGAAACCTATGATCTCGCCGGGACAACCGCTTAGGCTGGTCCCGCAACCACGAAGGGAAACCAAGTCATGCTCAGATGGGCTATTGTTTTTGCCGTTCTCGCCTTGGTCGCCGGACTGCTCGGCTTCATCGGGCTTCAGGGCGACTTCGCGTACATCGCCAAGATCCTGCTCTTTGTCTTCCTCGTGCTCTTCGTCATCTCGCTGATCTTCGGTCGCGGCTCTCCGGCGGTCTAGCGGCCTGGAGGCGAGTGCTCGCGACGGAAAGAGAAGACCTGCGCAATCCCCGGTGGGCCTGCGCAGGTCCCCTCCCTGTATTGACCGAGCAGGCCCGGGCAGTCCTTCGATCGGCACTTGCGAGGATCGGGAGGTTGGATTAGGATCTTCGCTGGCAATGACGCTGGGGAAGGAGCCCCTTTGATGAACGGCAACACGACGAAGAGCCCCGGCCTTGATCCAGCAACCCCGCCGCATCCGTCCGATCTCACCGTCTTTGCGGTCGTGATCGCGCTTACGATGAGCTTGGTTCTGGTCTTCCTGACCCGGCTGCCGGTGGCCCGTCCGTGGGCGATGGAGACCGACGAGTTCGGGTTCCTGGATCAGATCCGGGTTCATTGGTTCCCCATGCACCACACCTTGTTCTTGGCTGCGGGCCGCCTGCTGGGCATGCTCGCCGGCGATGCGTACCGCGGGTTCGTGGTGCTCGACATGGTGATGAGTGCACTGGCGCTGGTAAGCCTCTGGTGGTGGCTGCGCGCCCTGGTCGCACCGCCGGCGGCCGCGGCCGGTGCGCTCGTGATGGCAACCGCACCCATCTTCTGGGGCTATGGAGCGATGGCCGGTAACTATACCGCCATCCTTGCCGTGGGCGCATTCCTGCTGGGGGTGGCCTGCCGGACGTGGACAAGCCCGGAACCCTGGCATCCCGCCGCCGCCGCCGTCGTGCTGGCACTGGGCACCGGCTATCGCCAGGACATTGGCACCCTCTGGCTCCCGGTCTTTCTTGTGATCCTCTGGAAACATCGCTGGCGGCCGGCGGTCCTGACGGCCTTGGTCTTCGCCGTTCTGAACCTGGCCTGGCTGCTGGCCATGCTGCACGAGGCCGGCGGCTGGTCGCGCTACCGCGCCCAGACCGCGGAGTTTGCCTACCATGCGGGATACCTGAACTCGGTCTGGAATCTCGGTCTGGTTGACGCCCCGTTGCGCTATGCCGTCAAGTTGAGCATGGCCCTGGTCTGGACGCTCGGTCCGTGTCTCCTGTTTGTCCCCCGCGGGATCCGCCGCCTGCGCGCGCGGGAGAACGGGGAATTTCTGATCTTCCTGCTATTTCTGAGCGTGGTCCCGGCGCTTGCGTTGCACCTGCTGGTCCACTTCGGCGTGCCAGGCTATGCGTTCCATTACGTACCGGCTTTGCTGGCCCTGGCAGTCCTGGGCATTGGCGCACTTGACTGTGAAAGCAGCCGCGCAGCAGAACTCTCTGGACTCCCGGGTTCGCTCGGCACCGCGCCGGTGCGCCTGGTCGGGGTGGCGACCCTCATGGCCGCCCTTTTCCTGTTTTATCCCACGGATTACGATCACGCTGGCTGGCGAGGGAGTTTCGACCTGTCGTTCGCGCGGTGGACCCGGGTCGGCCTGCGAACGCCGGCCTCGAACCGCCAGCCCACACTCTGGCGAACTGCCAACTCACGCATTTCGGCGGAGCTGGCGGCTGGCAGGCGCTGAGATGGCGGTTGTCCCTGGAGAAGGCGGCTCCGTCCGCCGATCCCCTCATCCTGCAAAGACTGCCAGACTCGATGCGTCATTCGCATCTTTGCTTGAACGGCACTGGCTGGCCATCGGCGTTGACGATCCGCTGCCTTCGAGTCTTGCCGGACATGTACCGGGCAACCGCGTTCACGTTGGGCTCACCGATGTAGCTGGTCTCCCATCCCTGGTTCTTGTCGCCGAGGTCGAACGGTCCGACAACCCACCAGCGGCCGATGATTCCCAGCAACCCCAGAAGATCGGTGTCGTGCGCCTGAGGCAAGACCGCGCTGGCGGCGACGCACATGAACGCAATGACGTGGCTTGCGTTTGTCTGACATCTGTGTTATTGTGTCTGGCAGTCACCACGATCGAAGAGGGAGTACATATGGAACGGATCAACGTCAGGGTCGATTAACGGCTCAAACAGGAATTGGAAACCGAAGCCAGAGAAAAAGGCGTCCGCCCATCGGATATTGTCCGCCAAGCATTGGAAGAACACATGCGGTCAAGGACGCCATCCCCCAATTGCCGCGACCTCGCCGAGCGGATCGGATCGGGCTGATCGGCTCGGCCAAAGGCTTGCCCGCCGACCTCAGCACCAACCCCGATCACATGGAAGGCTTCGGACGTGGCTGAGCGGGTACTGATCGACACCGGCCCGATCGTCGCCATCCTCTCGGAGGACGACGAGCACCACGACCGTTGCAGCACAGCCCTGACAAGCTTGACCCCTCCCCTCTTGACCTGCTGGCCGGTCGTCACGGAAGCAGCCTGGCTCCTTCGCAAGCGACCTGATACGTTCATTAAGATGTTCGACGGCTTTCAGGGCGGATTGTTCGCCTTGCTCCCAGTCAACGCCGATGCCCTGCCCGCCGTCGCGGCCTTGATGAAACGCTACGAATCCCTCGGCCTGCAACTCGCCGACGCTGCCCTGGCTCACCTCGCCGAGCGGGAAAACATCCGCACCGTCTTCACGACCGACCGCCGCGATTTTTCCATGATCCGCCTCAGGCGGAACCGCGTGCTCAAAATTATCCCGGAGGTGCAATGACCACCGAGCTGGCCAGAACCACCCCCGCCAGAGCCTTGGCAACCGGCGGCGGGGCGGCTTCGCCCTGCCCGCCGTCATCGCCGACCAGGGCGACAAGGCCGCCGAGCGGTTCTTCACCTTCTCCACCGACACCATCCCCAACGCCAACACGCGGGCTGCATACTACCGTTTGAGAGCGGAAGGAGTTTCGGGGACATGCACATAAACGCTTGATGCAGGCGGCCTAGGGGTTAGGAAAGCGCTATTCAGTGATGACCCCTTTTCCCTGCCCCTGACCCCTTTTCCCTGCCCCAGAGAGCGGAGCCGATGACGACTGCTAGGAGTTCCTCCGTTGGCACGAGCCTGTGG
>JBAUOX010000567.1:0-3681 GCA_049579985.1 Isosphaeraceae bacterium
GGCCGGTACCTGCGCGGCTGGCGTACGCCGGATTTCAACGTGGATGGGCCGAGCGGCCTGACTGTCGATCGCCATGGCCGGCTGCTCGTGGCCGACACGCATTTCTATCGCGTGCTGGTCTATTCGAAGGAAGGAGAGTTGCTGTTCCAGATCGGCGACGGGGTGCAAGGCACGACGCCCGGCCGGTTTGGCTATCCGACCGACGTCGTGATCGACAGCGCGGAGAACTTCTACGTGGCCGAGTACGGCGAGAACGACCGGATCCAGGTCTTCTCGCCCGAGGGGAAGTGGCTGCGCGAGTGGGGCGGCCATGGTTACGAGCCGGGCGAGTTCTTGCGGCCCAGGGCCCTGGCCATCGATGAGAACGACCAGCTTTACGTCGCCGATAGCTGCAATCACCGGATCCAGGTTTTCGACACACAGGGGAAGCTCTTGCGGATGTGGGGCAGCCGGGGGGCGGAGCCGGGCCAGATGAGCTATCCTTATGACCTGGCGATCGGTCCGGACCATTGCCTGTACGTCTGCGAGCTTGGCAACCATCGGGTCCAGAAGTTCACCCGCGACGGCAGCCCGCTGGGCACCTGGGGCCGTTCAGGGCGTGGACCCGGCGAGTTGAACAACCCGTGGGCCCTGGCCGTGGACCATCATGGCGACGTCTCGGTGATCGACTCGAACAATCACCGGGTGCAACGATTTCGCCTGTAGGAACGGGACCTCCTGGAGGATCGGTCGGCGATGGTCGGGAACCTGTCGATCACGTTCGGCCAACCCTGGTGGCTGATCCTGATTCCGCTGATCCTGCCGCCGCTCGTGTGGATGAGCGTCCGCAGCCTCGCGGGGCTGGGGTCGGTACGCCGGGCGCTGGCCATCTTGTTGCGGGCGGGGGTCATCACGCTGATCGTGCTGGCGCTCGCCGAGACCCAGACCGTCCGGCGGTCGGACCGGCTGTCGACGTTGTTCGTCGTGGACGTGTCCAACAGCGTGCCACGCGAGCAGCAGATGGCGGCGATCGACTACGTCAGGGGCGCCTCGAGGAAGCGGCGCAAGGACGACATGGCCGGCCTGATCGTCTTCGGCAAGGCGCCGCAGGTCGAGGTGCCGCCGGCCCCCAGCGAGCTCAACCTGCCGATGGGCATCGAGAGCACGATCGACCCCGAGAACACCGACCCGGGCGCCGCGCTCAAGCTGGCGCTGGCGGCGTTCCCCGAGGACACGGCGCGGCGGGTGGTGATGATCTCCGACGGCAATGAGAACCGGGGCAACCTGCTCGAGCAGGCGATGGCCGCCAAGTCGCTGGGCGTCCAGGTGGACGTTGTGCCGATCGAGTATCGCTATGACCGCGAGGTCCTGGTCGAGAAAGTGTCGATCCCGCCCGACGTCAAGAAAGGGGAGACGGTCAACATCAACGTGGTCATCCGGGCCGGCGAGCCGACCGGCGGGACCTTGCAGATCTTCCAGAAGGCCGACAACTACCGCGCCCCCGCGGCCGGCAACGAGAAGCCCGTGCCGGTGGAGCTGCAGCGCGGGGTCAACGTCTTCACGCTCCAGCAGCTCATCACCGAGCCCAATTTCTACACCTTCACGGCCGAGTTCATTCCCGACAAGGACAGCGGCGACAAGCGGGCGATCAACAACGTCGCCGAGGGCTTCACGCACGCCCGGGGCAAGGCCCAGGTCCTCCTGATCGAGGGAACTCACGGAGAGCACGCCGAGCTGATCAAGGCCCTGCGCGCGAAGGAGATCGAGGTCAAGCCGCTGGTCGCTCCACGGATTGACGGCTCGGGCGGGATCGGCGGCGATCTCCTGCCCACCGACCTCGCCCAGCTTCAGCCCTACGACGCAGTGATCCTGGCCAACGTGCCCAAGGAAGCGTTCACCGAGTCGCAGCATCAGCTCCTGGCATCAAACTGCCACGACATGGGCGCGGGGCTGATCATGCTCGGCGGCCGCGACAGCTTCGGCGCCGGGGGGTGGATGAACACCCCGGTCGAGAAGGCACTCCCGGTGGACATGCAGATCAAGGCCCTCAAGGTGCAGGGGATCGGCGCCATGGCCCTGATCATGCACGCCACCGAGATGGCCGAGGGGAACTACTGGCAGAAGGTGGTCGCCAAGTCGGCCATCAATGCCCTGTCCAACTACGACTATGTCGGTCTGCTCCACTTCGAGGGGCAGGAAGCCTGGCTCTTCCCCATGCGTGCCATCGGCTCGGGCCGCGGCAGCATGCTTCGGGCGATCGACCGCATGACCCCGGGCGATCTGCCCGCCTTCGATCCGTTGCTCCAAATGGCCTTAATAGGGCTGAATGGCGTCAGGGACGTAATGACCAAGCACATCGTCCTGATCAGTGACGGCGATCCCGCGCCGCCGACGAGCGGTGTCATGAGCCGGTTGATCCAGAGCAAGATCACGGTGACCACCATCCTGATCACCTCGCACAGCAACGACCCCAGCCTGATCAGCGTCATGCGCGGCCTGGCTCAGCGGACCAAGGGGCGATTCTACTACGTCACCAATCCCAGGGCCCTGCCCCGGATCTACCAGAAGGAAGCCCGAACGATCTCGCGTCCCTTGATTTACGAACAACAGGCTGGCTGGGCGCCTCGCTTGAACAGCCCGCTCACCGAGCCGGTGATGCATCTGGCCGATGAGCTGCCGCCGATCACCGGGTTGGTCCTGACCTCGCCCAAGGAGAATGAGCTGGTCGAGATCCCGATCGTCTCGCCCCAGCCCGCCGGCCAGGTCAACCCGGTGCTGGCGCACTGGACGTATGGGCTGGGCCGGTCGGTCGCCTTCACCTCCGACGCCGGCCGCCGCTGGGCCAAGGCCTGGCCCGACTGGAAGAGCTATGCCGCGTTCTGGTCCCAGGTCGTGCGGTGGGCGATGCGTCCCGCCGAGCGCGGCAACTTGACACTTTCGGTCCGTCGTGAAGAGGGGCGAATCAAGGTTGTCGTCGATGCGCTCGACAAGGAGAACCAGTTCCTCAACTTCCTCCAGATCCAGGGGAACGTCGTCGACCCGGACCTCAAGTCTGCGCCCATCGAGCTCGTCCAGACCTCGCCGGGACGGTACGAGGGGACCGTCGAGAACGCGGAGGCCAGCGGCAACTACTTCGTGAACCTGGGTTATCGGGGCCCTGACAAGACCGAGGGCGTGATCTCCACGGGCGTTTCCGTACCGTACTCCGACGAGTACCGAGAGCTTCGATCCAACCCGACCACGCTCGAGACCCTGGCCAGCCTCACCGAAGGCCAGGTCGTCACCTGGAAGACCACGGGCGACGGCCGGATCGACGTGCCCCGGACGCTCGGTGGAATCGACCATTTCCGCCGTGATCCCGGCCTGATCAATCCCCGGTCGTTCGCGGCGCTCTGGCCGACATTGCTCTGGCTGGCGACCTGCCTGTTCCTGGGCGATGTCGCGGTTCGGAGGATCGCCCCGGATAGGGACCGGATCAAGCTCGCGGCGGTCAGCGGATGGAACAGACTGCGAGGTCAGGAGGTCGTGCGCAGCAGTGACTATCTCGACAAGCTGCGCACTCGCAAGGCTGAGGTCGGGGAGCAGCTCGACCGGTCCCGCTTCGCGTCCCGGTTCGAGGCGCCGGCGACCGCCGATCCGGGATCGCGGGGAACCACCGCCGCCATTGGCGAACCGATGCTCGAGGGCGGTCAGCCCGGGGAG
>JBAUOX010000568.1:0-10879 GCA_049579985.1 Isosphaeraceae bacterium
GGCCCGAGGTTCAGGATGACCAGCCCGGTCGGTTCGTCGCCCAGGTTGATCCCGCCGAGCGGGCGCGGGCCGGAATCGGGGCGGTCGAGATCGAGGCCGGCCAGCCGCGCATCTCCCGCGGCGGCGTCGATCCGCGTCGAAGGCTGCCCCGCCTGACTGACCTTCAGGTCGAACGTGCACGAAGGGGAGAGCGGCAGGCCCTTGAATCGGGCGAACTCGGCCAGCTCGCGGGCGAAGCGGGGGAACCAGTCGTCCCCCTCGGCCGAACCGCCCAGGCCCCCCGCCAGCGACCAGAAGCGGGAACGCAAGTGCTCGGTGATCGCAAAGAGCCATAGATCCTGGCGCGGGAGCTCGTGCTGGAGCCGATGCGGTCCCGCGACGAGCACGGCCAGCTCCGCGTCGGTGGTCGGTCGCCAGTCGGGATTGGGGAAGAACCGGCCATCGTCCTCCCGCACGCCCGAGTTGATCCGGAGACGCTGCGACCAAGCTCACGCCGGCTCGATCGAGAACCGGGGAGCCGTCGCGATCCGGCAACCGTCTTCGAGTGGCACCGGCGAATCTCCCGGGAACGCGGTCCCGTGTTGCCGTGGGGTGCGCGAGTGGCACTCGATTCCCGGACGTAGGACCGAGGGTGCACCCGACCCGACGCAGGCGACACGGATCGGTCGTTATCCTCGCGATTCCAGCACCACCGGCACGATCGGCTCGCACGCAGGCGGGGGCGGAGGAGGCGGCGGCACGCGGCCTTGCTCCACCTTGTCGAGGACCACTTCGAGCAAGGCCTGCCGATTCAGGCGGCAGAACAGGGTCTCGGTCGAGACGAAGGTCCCGTTCTCGAAATACTTGTTGACCGGGTAACTCCTCCGGGGTCGTCCCCCGTTTGAACCGACGCCCTTACGGGCGTGGTCACGGCACTCAAGGGCACGGCGACTCCGGTGGAGATGGCCGAGGAGTCTCTGAAAAAGCCTTAAGATAACCATAAACAAAAAATTGGAAGGATTCATACTAGGCTCTTGACAACAGGGTTGCATTAGGTAACTTTAATGCTGTCGGTCGTGATGCAATACGCTCGAAAGCCTCTCCGACCGGCCGAAGCATCGGCTTCGTTTATATGGCCTCTTCTCTGTTCCGGCCCCGTCGATCCGTAGCAATACGGGTCGGCGGGGTTTTTTCTGCTTTGCCCACGGCCCATCAGGAGACTCAAGCGCGTGTCGCAGCGGACATGGCAAGGTTCGGGATCAAAGTACACGCTTTCCTGGGGCAACCAGCCCTGGACACTCGAGCTCGAGGCCGATCGTCCGGGGATGCGGTCGGTCGACCGGCCGGCGGACTGTGTTCTGGCGCTGGACGGTGTCGCCGCCGTCAGCCGTTTCGACCCCGCTGCGCTCACCGGGAAGTCGCTGGTCAGAGTGGAGCGGCTCGCCCATCGGGTGGAAGCGACGTATATCGCCTCGCGGTGGGGCGGTCTGGAAGTGCGGGCGAGCTGGAGTCCGACCTCACGGCACGACGGGATCGACCTGGAGATCCAGGTCTCGGCATCGTCGGTCGGCGAGCTGAGAGGGCTCGAGACCTTTGTCTTTTCTCAAATCACCGACCCTGGCGCCTCCACCGGCGAGCCACACTGGATCTGGGTTCGACCGCGCGATTCCCGGTCGGCAGGCTTCAGCTACGACGGTCGTGTGCCGGCGGCTGATCTCCGGCGGCTCACCACCCTGCCCTTACTCGACTCCATCGCGCCTGGTCTCTCCCAGGTCGCCGCCCTTGGTCCGGGTCGTGATTGCGGAGGGCGATACCTGGAACTGGTGCACCCTCACGACGTCGCGCGGCGAATTTTCTGGGGACAGAGCCAGCCGGACCTGGCCATCGCCGGGCAACTTCACATCCGTTATGGTCTTTTTGGGCACGACCTTGAGAAGGGAGTCATCATTCGCGCCCGGATCCGCGGGCTCTGGATCAGCGGGCGTGACATCGCCGTCCTGCCCCCGGTCGCCCTGAGTGACTTTCTCGAAACCCCACCGCCGCTAGGCCCATGAAGGCCGGGCGGAATTCATCCCCACGTCCAGCTCCATTCCGAGCTGCCAAACGGCAGGCGAATGGACCAGCAGAGGCGTCCGGTCGCGGGGTCGAACGAGGGCTCTGGCGTGGTGGGGGCGGCATGCCAGGGTCCCAGCTCGGCCAGTCCCGGGCAGGTCATCTTGACCTGGAGCACGACCGGGACGTTCAGCTCGGACTCGACTCGAAGGCGGTGAACGTTGCCGCCGATGGGCCGCTCCAGGCGAAAGGTGATCTTGCCGCACGGAAAGCTGCGGGAAATGCCGGTCTGCGGCCAGGGCCCCGGGAGGATGGGTTGCAGGGTCAGCCGCCGATCGACCGCGTCGTATTCCAGGCCCCCCAGGTCGAGCATGGTGTTGATGAGCATGGCGTGCAACCGCCCGGCGTTGCCGCCCGGGTTGGCCACCACCCGCGCCGACTCGGGCCCCCGGCCAGTGGGCCGGAGGATCAGTCCCAGAGGCGACATCCGGGTGAGGATCGCCTCGATCATCGCGATGGCCCGGTTCCAGTGCCGGCCCTGCCCCGTCTCCCGTCCAAGCTGGAGCAGGTAGCGGACCATCCAGAAGGTTCCCAGGCTCGAGACCTCTTGCTGGACGTGGGACAGCGTGCTCCGGCTGGCGGGGTTGGGCTCATAGGAAAACCGGGCGAGCACGTCGGGGTCGCCGCTGACCTTGTTATTGGACCGGAGGATGGTTTGCGCGGTCTTCACCAGCCTCGGGTCCGATGCCGGCAAGAGCCCCAGCGGCACGGTCAGGCCCAGCATGTTGACCTCGAGCCTGTCGGAGCGATCGAGCGAGAAGTCGGGATGGTGGGTCCAGAGGTCCCGGAGCGTGGAGATTCTTCGGCCGCTGAGGAATCGCCCGGAATCCGGATCGATCATGCCGGGCGTGTCGCCGCGACCGGTCGCCGCCTCGCGGAGGATTCCCTCGTTCCAGATCCGGTCAGCAAGAGCCTGCCACTGCTTCGCAGTCTCGGCCCTGCCGACGAGAGTGGCCAGCCGGGCGGCGGCTCGCAGTCCCGCCACCACGCAGGCGTTTGAATAGAGGAAAGAACCGAAGATCTGCTCGCCCATGCCGGCCGAGCAGATGAGGTTGAGTGATTCGTCCATGGTGAGACCGGGATGCCCGCCCGAATCACCCTGGCAGACTCGCGCAGCCTGCTCGACCATGGGCCAGACGCTGGAGACGAAATCCAGATCGCCAGTGTGCCGGTAATAGCGCTCGAGGCTCCACGGAATCATGGCCGTCTGGTCCACGGCCGGCGTCTCCCACTCGGCAACGCCATCAATCGAGTACTTCTGGAACCAGTAAAGAAACGGATGGTGGGTGACTCGCACCTTGTTCAGCCAAAGGAGGACTCCCCTGCTGATCTCGGGGTGGCCCAGCCGCTCCATTGCATCTCCGACCCAGAGCGCATCGCGCGGCCAGCAATACGCGCTCAGGCCCCGGTCGAGCCCGGAGGCGACAGCGCCGTGCTCGGCATCGGCATGCAGCGCCGCAGCCAGGGCCGACCGACGCAGGCTGACCGCATAGGACGCACGCGGAAAGTGAAGGTCGGGAACCGGCTCGATGAAGCGGTCCCATTCCAGGGCCGTGAGTTGCTCGACCTGGTTCAGGTCAGTATCGGGCGATCGAAACCAGGTGAGGGCCGGCCGCAGCCAGTGCTCGAACGTGCCCCGATCGCCGCTCCAGCCGGTGAAAGCGCCGCTGACCAGAAGATCGACCGACACCGGCTTGCCGGCCGGCAGCTCGATCCACCGGTAGAGAATAGCCTCGTTGGGGCCCGTCGGCTCGCAATCCACGTCGCCGCGGGGGTCCAGTGCCAGCGCGAACTCGATGGTCGAATCGCGAGCGAGCTTGCGGTTGGAATGGCCGTGACCCCGATTGATGGCCAGGAGAGCCCGATCCTGGTCGTGCCAGCTCAGCCCGATGTCGCCCACTCCGCCATTGATCTCCGCCTGGACGTAGACGGCGATCATGGCCTGGCGGAGCCCCGTTCCTTCGTTGGTGATGCGGAACCGCTTGATGTACTGGCCCGGAGACTTCTCCCTGCCCTCGTTCCTGGGCATGCTGTCACCCATAACCACGAAATCCGTGATCAGCACCCGGATCGGGCCGTGCCGCCAGGTCAGCTCGGTCGTCAGCAGGTTGGTGACGCCCGAGTAATTCTGAAACGATTCCCAGGCAGCTCTCTCGGTGAACCAATCGAGCCGACGGCCGATCGCCAGGCCGCCGACGATGGCTCGAAAATGAGACCGGCTCTGCGGCAGGTCGCCTTCCTTGGGCCGGACGTTCGAGTGCAGGCCCACGGTTGGAAAGTAAACGTCGTAGGTTGACCCCCGGCCGTCGATTCTGACCGTCATCATGCGGTTGCCGACCAGACCCTCGGCCGTGGCTCCCAGCAGGTCCGGCGACTCCGTGCGATCGGGCAGGTTCGGCCGGACGATCGAGTCCTGGTGGGCGCTGAGGGCAATCTCCCCATCTTCGTGCTGGGCGACCGAGCGGTAGTGCAATCGGACACCAACGGCCTGGGGAGGGATCGGCGCGTGCCAGAAGCTGTTTCCCGCCTTGTTCTCGATCCAGTAGGCCGGCATGCGGCCCAGGTCCAAATCGTCGGCCAGGATCTCCAGCCAGACGCGCTGATTGTTCTCGACTGGATGGGTGCCGATCACGGTCGCCGACCACATCCCGGCCCGGATCGGTCCTCCACCCCGGCCCTTCGCCGCCGTCTCGATCCAGGTTGCCAGCATCGCCAAGTTGCCTCGCGTCCTCGCCGGTTCAAACGGTCGAAGGTCCCGCCCCTCTTGATGTTCCTTCGGTGAGTTTCCGCCATACCGCGGGGAGCGAGTGATTGATTTTGTTCCTTTCCCGCAGCTGCGCCAAGGGGGAGGCAGGAGGGTTCGCAACGATCGTGGAGAGCTGATCGACAGGCGTCATCCAGCCGCCATAATCCCGAGAACCGAAGGATCTCGATCTATCGCCCACAACCGGCAATCGCTTTACTACCAGAAAAATCACCCCTCGCGGAGGATCTGTCGATGTATGCCTCATGGAACGCACGGGCTGTCGGTCTTGAGCTCACGGCCGGCGAGACCGTCGAGGTCGCGGCTCAGGCGGGTTTTGACGCGGTGGATCTGCTGCTTCGGGACCTGGTTGAATCCCGCGTTGATCCACAGTCGGTTCGTGGGCGAATGGACGAACTCGGACTGCGCGGGGGAGCCTGGCCCCTGCCAGTTCACTGGCGCGGTAACCCCGAGCAATTTGCGGAGGACCTCCGCGACCTGCCTCGATATGCGCGCGCGGCCGCGACGCTCGGTCTGCAACGAACCGGAACCTGGGTCTTACCCGAGACGGCTCCGAAGTTTTTCCCGGGCTCCGAGGGCGATGACCTGCTCAGGCGGACCGTCAGGTTGCACGTCGAGCGGCTGGGCAAGATCGCCGAGATCCTGGCCGATCATGGAAGCCGGCTTGGTCTCGAGATCATGGGACCAGCCTCGGCGCGGCGAGGTCCGGGCTCGACCTTCGTGCACCAGTACCATCGACTCACCGATCAACTCGGTGAGCTGCGGGACGAGCATCCAAACGTCGGGGTGCTGGTCGATGCCTTCCACCTGTTTGCAGCCGGGGAGGAAATAGAGGCGGGGTTTGTCTGGGGCGTCGATTCGGTGGTGTGGGTGCACATCGCCGATTCAGCCAACCCGGATCGCCTCCGAGTGCTCGATCAAGAACGAGCCTTGCCGGGTGAAACCGGACTGGCCGATTGCCGGGGCCTGCTGAAACGGCTTGCCGAACAAGGTTATGAAGGCCCTGTCACGGTAGAACCGCTCAAGCACTGCCGGTCGCTGCAGGAACTGGATACCCTGGCCACCGCTCGACGAGCACTTGCCTCTCTGCAAACGGTCTGGCCCGGGCCACTGGTGGATGCCAGCACCTGCGGTCTCAAAGATTCCAATGTGACGATCAGACCGTGACTTCCTCGAGCGCGCCCTTGCCGGTACGCTGAGGAGCGATCTCCTCGCGGAAGACCGGAACGTCGTGGGGAGCTTCGATACCGATACGAATCTGGTTGCGGTCGATCTTGACCACCGTGATGACGATGTTGTCGCCGATCACGATCTTCTCGCCTAGCTTCCTGCTCAGAACCAGCATGGGAGTCTCCCGGTTGTCGTAAAGACGAGTATTGAAAGCCTTAAAACGTCCGTTCACACAAGACGAGACTCTACTTGAAGCACTTCCTGTGCCGGATTCTTGACAGGATGTGATAACACAATACCTAAACCTTTGCGGCTATTTATTTTCGGAGTTTCTTTCTACGTCCAGATGCGTCCTTGATTTCGAATGGGGATGTCAACCCCGCCACTCTTTCTAGTATCGGCTTTGTAAGAACGGGAAGTCGGGATAGCACTTCCATCGATGCTTCCTGCTTGAGCCATTGGGAATGTGTTTACCAAATTCCGCCGTCAGCATAGATCGATGCGCAGTGGTCGAAAACCGACGGCATCGGCCGCGACGCAGTAGTAGCGCACACCGCGCAAGTTACCCTGAACCGCACGCGACCACTGGCCCTGCATGTGAAGATGACCGTACACGCACGCCGAAACTCCCGCCTCCTCGAAGCGAGCCACCCAGGGACCTGGCCTGCCGTAGGCGTCGAACGGAGGGTAGTGCCAGAGGACGTAGAGCGGCTGCTCGCGGCTGGTTCTGAGCCGGGTTGCCAGTTCCAGCCCCCGCTCGAGTTCGCCCACTTCGTGATCGATGACGGCCTGCTGCTCGGGAGGCAGTCCATCGCTGGCAGGACCTACGCCTCTCGTCCCGCAGACGATGACTCCGCCGACTTCCAGCGCGTCGCCCCCCACCGCGCGGAGTGATCGGCGCAGCAGCGGGCGGATTCGCTCGACGCCGTTCCACCAGGAGTCGTGGTTCCCGGGCGAGAGCACTTTGGTTCCCGGCAATGACTCAAGCCAGGCAAGATCCGGCTGTAATTCACGGTGGTTTCTGGCCATGGACAGATCGCCGGGCAGAAGCACGAGGTCCTCAGGTTGGACCGCCGCGTTCCACTGAGCCTCGATCCTGGCCGCGTGGTCACGCCACCGCGCCGCATAGCGCTCGCGTCGCTCGGGGCGGGCAAACGAGAGGTGCAAGTCGGCGATCGCCCAGACATTCATGGCCACGAATCGCTTCCGCCGCGGGCGAAAATGGGGCTCGAACACCGCGTCAAGAGAGCGCTTGCGGCCGGGACCGGGCGAAGTCGAGAAGGAACGGGTTGGTTCGCTTCTCCTGGCCGATGGTCGTGGCCGGTCCGTGACCTGGGTAAACCTTCGTCTGGTCAGGGAGGTTCAGCAGCCTTGCGAAGATGCCCGACATGAGCTGTTCGTAATCGCCTCCCAGGTCAGTTCGACCGATGGAGCCGGCAAACAGGACGTCACCCCCGATGACGAAGGGCGGGTCGTAGGTCGTGCAGACGAAGACGACCGAGCCGGGGCTGTGGCCGGGAATCTCGCGGACCTCGAACGAGAAGCCCGCGATCTCGATCTTCTCGCCGTCGTCCACCAGGCGATCGGGGGGTGGACTGGTGATCGGGATCCCGAAGGGGCGGCTCAGATTGATATCGGCGTCGCTGAGCGCGGCGATCTCGTTACGGCCGATGACCAGCGGGGCGTCCGGATGGGCCTGCTTGAGAGCAGCGTTGCCCGCGATATGATCGACGTGCCCGTGTGTGTCCAGAATGGCCGCCAGCCGTAGCTTCCTCGCCTCCAACAACTGGAGGATGGAACGGGAATCGAATCCGGGATCGAACACGATGGCGTCGGTTCGTCCCTCGTGCCAGAGGACGAAAGCGTTCTGGCCGAAAGGAGCCGATTCAATGACCTCGATGGTGTAATTCGGTTGAGTCACCAGCACTCCTTTCGCGGCACGAAACTGGTCGAACGGACCGGCAATCCGAGAACCGGCAGGCTCGACTTTGGCGAGGGGCCGGATTGAGCGGGCGATCAGCGCCTCGTTCCAGAGTAATTGTTCGCGCTTCGGTCAAGTCACCTCATTCAGAAACCGAGCATAGCCGGGCGGGCAGAAAAACGCGAGACTTCAGCTTGGCGTACAAGTTGCGTGGTAGAATAATCCTGAGTCAGCGGTTCGAGGTTTGTGGTCAATCCGCACTTCGAGTCGCGTGGCTCCGCGACCGTGCAAACCGGGGCTATGAAGGCGTTGCAGCCAGTAACTTGGCCATGATGGCCGGACCGTCTTCGCTGCTGGTTCGTTTCCTGCGCAGAGGTCAACTGAGTCTTTTTCCTTACGAACGCTGGAAAACCGCGGTCGGGAGCGTAGCAGTCATGCCGACAGACCGATGTAGATCTCGGGACGAGCCTGGCAGCGGCTCGGCGATCTCCCGCACGCGAGCCGGAGTCATGCTTCTGGCCGGCACTTTCTCGGCAGCCTCTGTCCTGGCGGATACTCCCGGCACCGGGCCCGAGGACAAGCGAGCGAGCTCCGAAAAGGTTGCGGCAGACAGCTCGAAGGCCACCGTGAGGGCTGGGTCGTCAACCGCCAAGGGAACAGCACGCGGCGGAGCGACCTCGTCATCGGTAGTCGCCGCGCAGCGCGTTGCGCTCACGACGGGTCTGACGAGTACACACTCCACGCTCAAGCCGGATCTTTCGACTCTTTCCAAGCCTGCCGCCCCGTCGGCCTCGATTGGGGAAGAGCCACCGACCGCGCGAGCCCTGCGGCTGATCACTGCCTGCCAGTCACGGTTTGAAAGTGTGACCGACTACACATGCACTTTCTACAAGCGTGAGCGAATCAACGGCCGGCTGACGCCTCTTTATGTGATGGCGATGAAGGCCCGGACCAAGCCCAAAAGCATCTATTTCAAGTTCGCGGACCCCTATAAGGGTCGTGAGGCGATCTTCGTCGAAGGACGGAACGGCGGCAAGATACTCGCGCATGACGTGGGATTCACCAAGTTCCTCGCCGGCACTCTCGAGCTCGAGCCCAGCTCGTCTCGGGCGATGGAAGACAACCGTCACCCGATCACCGACGCGGGCATCGGCGCGCTCATCGACACGGTCGCTCGCCGCTGGGCGGCCGAGCTCAGCTCGGACGAGTCCGTGATCGTCTTCGACTCCGACATGACGATCGGACCGCGACACTGCCAGCTCATCGAGTCGATTCACACCCGCCGCCAGCCGGACTTCCTGTTCTACAAGGTGCGGCTATTCATCGACCCCGAACTGAACTTGCCGATCCGCTTCGAAGGCTACGAATGGCCCAGGGAACCATGTGCTCCCGCCGACTTGGCCGAGGAATACTCGTACATCGACCTCAAACTCAACGTCGGCCTCGGCGACATCGATTTCGATGCCTGCAATCGCCGGTATTCCTTCGGTCGTTTCTGATCGCTCGATACAGCTTTCGATCATTCCCGTTCGGCTCATTTGTTGGTCCCACCTCGCTCTCTCCCATACGTTCGTTGTTATTGCCGCAATCCTCACGATTCGTCCGGGCGGTGCCGATACATGGGGAACGAAGGAAACGAAGTGCCCGACCGGTCGTTTCCGACCGACGTCCTTGAACCTGGTTCATCGTCGTCGCCGGGACAGGCCGGTCGATCCCGCGAGATGGCGGTAGAAGCGACCTTGGCAGGCTAATGACCCTCCGCTAGAATCCGCCTCGCTTTGCTGATTCGCGGTGGGGCCGATCGCTTGCCTAAGCCCGACGCACTTCTATCCAGTCGTCTCCATTCCCAAGCAGTTCCGCTCATTGCCGATGATGGTGACCAATGGTTGCACGGTCGGAACGCTCCAGGGCGAGCGTGCAGCCGGTCGTACCGGAACGTTCCATGGAAGGAGGCTCGATGAGCACGGTTCCTACCCCGCTGGCCCAGACTCGAGTACATATTCGCTGGATGATTCGCCGCGACATGCCCGAGGTCCTGGCCATCGAGCATGCGAGTTTCGAGTATCCCTGGTGCGAAGAGGAGTTCCTCCGGATCCTCCGTCAGCGGAACTGCATCGGCATGGTTGCCGAGCTCGGTGAGCGAATCGTCGGGTTCATGATCTACGAGCTTCACCGCAACAAGATTCACGTCCTCGACTTCGCCACCCACCCGGAGCTGCGACGCCAGGGCGTGGGCCGCCAGATGGTCAGCAAGCTGGCCGGCAAGCTCTCCTCCCAGAGGAGGAACCGCATCGCCCTCTTGGTGCGCGAGACCAACCTGCCGGCCCAGTTCTTCTTCCGGATCGTCGGCTTCCGCGCGGCCGAGGTCGTCCGCGAGCATTACCAGGATACGGGCGAGGACGCCTACAGCATGTTCTATCATCTCGACGAATCGGACCTCGAGGCGCATGCCACGACGAATCGCATCGCCAAGCAGCTTGGTTCCTGAGACCGCGACGAAAGGGCCCCGGCCCGGCCTGGCATGCTGCAAAGTTGCAATTGACGGGTATTCTCTTTCCTATCGGATTTGTTTCGCTGGTTCGCGCAGGATCTCCTGACCCGCCTGTCCGCTTCGACCGACAATCTCCCAGTCCCCGACCGCTGGCCCGTCACCTGGAGACCCACGGTCGGCCGAAGGGCGGGGTCGCGAGACCCTGCCCGAACCAGCTGCCGGCAGAGGCCCAACCTTCATCCGAAATTCCGGCACCTTGGCACCCTCCTTTTCTAAACCGGGAGGCTCATCCTGCGTTTCGGGGGGTTAGTTGGCAAGTATCACCCTAAACCCTTGTGTAGCAGACAGTTGTGGCTGGATTTCTGCCTCTCTAACGACCTCATATAAGTGCTTTCCGTAAAAAGAGTTGCGACGAACTCCAGGTTGTAACCCCCTGAAACGC
>JBAUOX010000569.1:0-7196 GCA_049579985.1 Isosphaeraceae bacterium
ACAGCCGACGAAGCTGGCTATGTCGTTCTGCGTCAGCCCCCAGCCAGCAAGCTTGCGAACCTGTTCAGGATCGATGTTCGGGACCATGCTCTCGGCCTCGTCACGCAGCAGCTTGGCGGTCGCGTAAGAGAGCACCCGCCGGGTGGGTGGCTTGGGCCACGAACGCCATCACTGAGGGAGCAGAAGGGGGTCAGCCATTTTCTGGCACCACTCAAAGTTCCAGCAAGAGCGCCCGAAAACCGGCCTGACGGAAATGATGATCAGCGGTGAGTGCCTCATGGACACTGCGCTCCTCCATGACGATGAAGGATAGGCAATCGGTCATGCCCCATTCCTTGTCCCTTCGTCCTTCGAATAAGGACCTGGCCGTCGAACGTGGCATGAACGATCTTCGTCATGTTTCTGGTCCCGGACTCACCGATGGGAGGCGCATTTGAAGCCGCATTGCCTGCTCCATCGTACCTGCCGCCGAAGAATCGTCCAACGGCGACAGCCTCCTCGTTAGCCGAGATCGGGGCTGTTGCCGTCATGGCGACCTACCTTGGTCTGGCAGCAAGGGAAACATCGTCAGGGTGGGTTGCCGACCGCAAACTTCCCGGCAAGCAGGGTCACGAACTCCGGGGAAACGGAAAGGGTGAGACTCTGGCCCTCACGGAGGCCGGGAGACTGGTTCTGGAGTACCCTGGCCGTGATCGGCCAGTCGCCGGGCCCGCGCAGGTCCACCTGGCGGATGGCGCCGCGGAAGAGGATCCGCTCGATCGTGGCGGGAAAGCGGTTCCAGTCGGGAGGGATCGAGGGTCCCAGCGAGAGGGTCTCGGGACGGATCGAGATGGTCACGGGTGTTCCCTGCGCCAGACTGGAACCGCTGTCGGTCGCCTTGGCGACCAGACGGCCCAGCGGCGTGCGCACCACCACCTCGCGACGGGACTCGCTGCCGTTGCCGTCGATCTGGCCCTGAAGCAGGTTGGTCGGGCCCAGCAGACGCGCGACAAACACATCGACCGGGTGATTGTAAAGCTCCTGCGGCGGGCCGACCTGGAGAATCCGCCCCAGGTCCATGACCGCCAGCCGATCCGCGTGCGCCAGGGCCTCGGGCACAACCCGGGTCAGCAGCAGGGTGGTCACTCCCAGCTCGCCGCGCAGCCGCCGGATTTCGTCCCATACCTCCTCCCGGCCGCGGGTGTCAAACTGCTCGAGCGGCTCGTCGAGGATCAACAGCTCCGGCCCGGTGACGACCGCCCGCGCCAGGGCGACCCGAAGGGCCTGGGCGCGCGAGAGTTGCTCGGGCTTCTTGCCGCCAAGACTGTCGATCCGCAACATCGTGAGGATCTCCCCGACCCGCTGCCCTCGCTCTGGCCCCTTCAAGCCCTTGAGCTTGATCGGGTAGGCCACGTTTTCGGCCACGGTCATCCCCGGCCAGAGTGCGAAATCGGGAAAAACCAGGCCGACCCGGCGCTCGTGCGGCGGCAGCGCATGGACAATCCGCTCGTTGAAGTAAATCTCGCCGTCGTCCCGGTCCTCGAGCCCCGCAACCAGGCGGGCAAGGACGGTTTTCCCCGCACCCGATGGACCGAGCAAGCAGAAGAGCTCGCCAGGTGCGATGTCGAGCGACGCGCCGTCGACCGCGGCGACCTGTCCGTACCGCTTGACCAGCCCTTCGACGATGACGCGAATCATGGAGCGGCCGGCCTTCACCCTGGTTCAGGATCGGTCTCGAGGCAGAGGAGAACGTGGCGGCGTTGCCCCCGTGGCAAAACCCGCGCCGGCGGCAAGCCGGGCGACACGACGATACCGTTGCCGTGCCCAGGCTGTCCATTCCCCGCGCAGCCAGGCACGGAACCGAGGCTCGCGCACCAGGCGGCCGCCGGCCGCCCGCGCCAGCTCGGTCAGCATCGAGTGATCGATCGGCCGGGCCGGCCGCAACCAGCTCTGCACCAGCCAGAAACGCGGCTCGGGATCGGGAGCAATCTGACCGGCAAGGTCCTGGACCATCGCCAAGGCGCTCTCCCCGCCACGCGACTGGAGCTTCTCGACCGATGCCGGCGGCCAGGGGGGCGGCTCGGTCAGCCAGGCCTGCGCCTGCGCCGATGCCGGGTCGCCCGCGCGAGCCACGTTGCTGCCGGCGACCAGCAGCTCCTCCTGGGCGTCAACCAGCGTGGCACCGAGCAAATCGGCCAGAAGATCGCTCACCTCGGGGTCGAGATCGGGAGTTTCCCGCCCCGGCGTGGCTCCGTGACGATCGGCCAGGAAGCGGAGAAACGCTCGCGCCTGAGGCGCGTGCCAGCTTCCCCGCAAGATGGCCGCGCCCTCGCTCCAGGGGACGACTGACGGGTCGAGATCGCCCTCACTTGCGGAGCCTGACAGGGCGGTAACGCGGAGCGTATGTGCGGCCTCGCCACGGTTCGCGGCGGCCGCGGCCGAGCCGCTCTGCCAGCCGGGACGATGGAACGAATGGGAAAAAAGCAGGACCAGCCGGGCATAGCCGACTCGCCACGAACCTTGCCGCAATTGCCCGGCGGCCCAGGTCATGGTTGGCGGGTCCACGCGTGGATCGTCGAAGGCGATCTGTTCGTGCCCCGGGGAAAACCCGTCGCTCAGCACGATTTGCCGCCGCCGGGCGACGAACCAGTACGGCGCGCCCTGGCCGTCCAGTGGCTCGAGCCGCCCGGCCCGGGAAAGACGGACGTACTCGGTGAGCGGTCCGCCAAGCAGAACGTCGACCGGTAGAGCATGAGTGCCGAAATTGTCCAGCCGCGTTCCCGGAGAGAGCTCGACCCAGACCAGCCTGACAGGCGCCGCCCCGGAGGTCTTATCGCGAAATTCTTGTTCCAGTTGCTCTTGCTCGGGCCTCGGCCACGTCGTGGCGATCCGCAAGACAGCGGTGTCCAAGCCCCCCGAAATCGATTCGACGACACTCGCCGTGGCGCGAGCAGGGTCCCTCGCGCCGCACCCCGCAACCCCCGCGAGCAGCCCCGCAAGGCAGAGGAGTTCCAGCGAAGCGAGGCGGGCGCCAGAATGAAGATCGCGGTGGGCCATGAGATCAGTTCGGACTTCGAGGTTTGCTCGCTCAGTTCCGCGGCGGAGCGGTCGGGGCCCCGAGGTCCACCTGCAGCTTGACCTCGGCGCCGTCGCGCCTGACCACCACTTCCACCTTGTCGCCGGGTTTGTATCCCTTCATGCTCTCCATGTAGTCGTAGATCGTGGCGATCGGCTTGCCGCCAATGCTGATGATCGAGTCGTTTCCCTTGACCCCGGCCTTGGCCGCGGGACCGCCGTCGCGAACACCCGAGATCTTCAACCCGGCCTTGGCCTCGTCGGCATAGTCGGGCATGACGCCCAGAGTCACGCTCATGCCGGTCGATGCCGACTGACTCTGGCGGCCGTTGCGGCCCGGGGCCACAATCCTGGTGAACGCGGGGCGCTCGGGCCGGCGCACCAGATCGAGCACGATCAACTCCAGGTAATCCGCGATTCGTGCCATGCCGTTGTAGTTGATCCGGTCCGAGTCGTCGCTGGGACGGTGGTAATCGGAGTGAAGGCCCGTGAACGCGAACAGCACGGGAATGTTCTTGGCGTAGAACGACTGATGATCGCTGCCGCCGAAGCCGTCGGTCATGCCCGATACCTTCTTGATGGTCATCCCGGCCGACTTGCCCAGGACGTCGACCAGGGCGTCGATCCCGGGCGAGGTCCCGGTGCCGATCATCGTCAGCTCACTCTTGCCGTTGAGTCGACCGACCATGTCGAAGTTGACCATCATCACGGTCGAAGCCAGGGGATAGAGCGGGTGCTCGACATAATACTGCGACCCGAGCAGCCCCCGTTCCTCGCCGGAGAAGGCCATGAAGACGACCCGTCGGGGCAGCGGATCGCGGCGCGAGGCCAGGCGGCGGGCTATCTCCATGACCATCGCGGTTCCGGAGGCATTGTCGTCAGCGCCGTTGTGGATGTCGCTGGAAAGGAAGGCCAGCGAGCCGGACATCAGTCCTCCCCGGCCCAGGTGGTCGTAGTGGCCGCCGATCACGATGGTCTCCTCGGCCAGCGGGCCTGAGCCCTCGAGCACACCGGCCACGTTCTTGGTCTCGACCGACGGCCGGTCGATCGTCAGCTTCGCGGACAGCAGGACGCCCTTCAGAAGCCGCGAACGCGGCTTCAAGTCGCCGTCAATCCGTTTCTCCAGCTCGGCCAGGTTCGGCTCGCCCGCGGCAGCGAGGATCTGGTCGGCAAAGCCGCGGCTGAGCATCGCGAAGGGCAATTTCGATATCGCCTCCGGTCCGCCGGAAACCAGGCCCAGGACCTTGTCCTGGTCCCCATGCAATCCGGCCAGGTCGTTGACCAGCAGCACGATCGCCGCGCCGTGCTGGAAGGCGTTGGTGGCCTTGTGCCGGAAGGTCGCGTAGTCGCTGGTTTTCTTGCCGGCAAACGGACTGTCGTCCCGGTCCTGCTGCGGCTCGCGGCGGATGATCAAGACCGCCTTGCCCTGCACGTCGATGCCCGCGTAGTCGTCATAGTCGAGCTGCAGCGCGCTGTCCTTGGCAGTGATCCCGTAGCCGGCGAAGACGATCGGCAGATGATCGACTGAACCGCTCGAGCCGATTGCCAGTGGACTGAACTCGGTCTTGGGTTCGGGCTTCAGGATGTTGCCATCGGGTTCCAGGATCGCCAGTTCCGTCGGCTCTCCCAGCCGGGGCCGGCCCGTCAGGGGAAACTTCTGGAAGTAGCCGTCGGCGCCCGGTGCCGGCTTGAGACCGAACCGCTTGAAGTTCTCGGCGATGTAAAGGGCGGCATCCTCGATACCCTTGGTTCCCGGCGCACGGCCCTCGCGAGCGTCCGCCGCCAGGAATGACACATCCGCCTTCAACCGCGCCCCCGCGGGCGTGAGAGTGAGAGCAGGAACCGCAACAGTGCCCGGAGTTTCGGATCCCCGGTCATCGGCCATCGCCCCTCGGTTCACCGCCATCGTCACAAGCAGCGAGACCATGAGCGCACTACCCGGCAGAAGCCCGAAAGAGCGTCGTGATCCTGTTTCAAAAACGCGGAAGCGCATGCCAGCGGGTCCTTTCTCAACAAGCCCATTTGCTCTTGACCAGTTGATTCTCAATTCCGGTCGCGGGATCGTCAAGCGTGGCCGCGGCACAAACCACGCATGTCGCCTGAGCGTCGCCGACCGGCGAACGACCAGGCGCGCCCGCGCGTTGCACGGATCACCGCCGGGATCCAAAAGGAGCATGTCGCTCACCGAAGGCGTTCCTCAGCGAGGATCTCTCCGCTGTCGCTGTGAGTGCGGCCCTCAAGCCGCCGCCGCATCGCATCGGCCGCCGCCCTTGCCGTGGCCACATCGACCTGCTTCGAGGCCAGCACCAGGACCTCTCGCAACTCGGCCTCTAGCGAACGGTTATTGCGCGCCGCGCGCGCCTTGAGCCGCTCGTACACTGCGTCGTCCAGATCACGCACAAGTGCGGTCGCCATGTTTGCCTCCAGTGGGGCACTGCTTGCTAACATAATGCTAACGTTCACCCGCTACTCATCCTCGTCGGTCCATGACGGAGGCGGTCGATAGCTGTAAGACTGAGGGAACGATTCGTCGACAGGCTGGCTGCTTCCTTGAATCTCCGCGAGTTCTCTGGCTTCATCCTCGGTCTTTACGGGCGATCCATTCAACCAGTCCTCGACCGCTTGGACGATGTTCTCCTTGAGTGCCTCGATCGTTTCGGCCTGGGCGACGCAACCAGGAAAGCGCGGCACATCGGCCCAGTAGCCGCCACCGTCGATCTCGTGAACCTCGGCAATAATCTGGAGAGGGACGCTAAGAGTGCACGTCATGGGAGGTCTCCTTAGCGCTTGGGGGCTGGCTCATCAAACCCATGCTGTTTCGCATAGGCGACGGCGGCGAAATCGAGAAATGCGGATACGGTCATCCGACAATGGAGAGCAGCCCGCTCCAGCCACTGCCTCTACTCAGGGGTCATCCGGACTGTAAGGTTCGGGGACAGGGTGGGCAACCCCTTCTTGGACCCAGCAGGAATCTTGTTCAAGGCCATTGCATCGCCTCCAAGAACAGCTTACTGCAAATACATTGTGAGTGCAAAGTCAAGCGCCGCAGCCTGAGCGTACGGGGCGAACCGACCCCAGACGTCACGGCTGCGTCTTTCATGGCAAACCACGCATGTCTCCTGAGCGTCGCCGACCGGCGAACGGCTAGGCGCGCCCGCGCGTTGCACGGATCACCCTCATGAGATAAGCTCGATGTGGAAGTCTGACACTTGTCTTGTGAGCCGGGGAATCGAGCCATGAGAAGAGCGCGCTTCTTGAGCAGAGCGTTCGGGAGCAACCTGCTGGCGAGCCTGGCCCTGCTGGCACCGTTATGCTGGCCGCACGTCCAGGCCCAGGTTCAGACCGAGACGACCGATGCGGCGCTCCGCGATCGAGTGTTGCAGCTCATCGAGCGGCTGGACGACCCCAAGCCGGAAGCCAGGGACGAGGCCGAGGCCCGGCTGATCAAGCTGGGCGCCAGGGCTTTGCCGCTGCTTCCTGATCCGGCGAGCGTCACCAGCAAGGAACGCAAGGAACGGCTGGAGAAGGTTCGCGCCACGTTGCGGCAAGCCGAGGAGGAAACCAGCACCGGCGCGAGCCGGGTGACGATTCAGGCCAAGGCGATCCGGCTCAGCGAAGCCCTCGGGTTGATCCAGAAACAGACCGGCAACGGCATCACGGATCTGCGGGAACAGCTCGGCGGCGAGACCACCAATCCGGCCTTCGATCTCGACATTCACGACGTGCCGTTCCATGAGGCCCTCGATCGAGTCGCCAGGCTCGCCGAGGTTTCGGTGAACGCGTTCACGGGCGACGGCACGATCGGCATCACGGCGGGAATGCCATCGAAGGATCCTCTCATTCAGTACGTCGGCCCGTTCCGCGTCGCCTTCAAGCAGTTGACCGAGGTGCGCGACCTGCAGGCAGGAACCTCGGCGGCCGGCGCGCAGCTCGAAGTCGCATGGGAACCCCGGCTTCGTCCCATGCTGCTGACCCTCAAGTCTGACGGTCTGGCGGTCAAGGATGACCAGAACCGCGCGGTCAAACCCCAGGCCATGATGGAATCGAACGAGGTTGTGCTCCGTCCCGAAAACCCCGCGGTCGAGATGAACCTGAACCTCGAGGCCCCGGACCGCTCGGCCGTGAAGCTGTCGAGCTTTCGC
>JBAUOX010000570.1:0-5171 GCA_049579985.1 Isosphaeraceae bacterium
TACGCCAAGACCGACCGCTTCTACATCAAGAAGTTCCAGGCCGAGACCAACCTGACCGGCTACCTGGTGATGGACCTGTCGGGGTCGATGGGTTACACCTACCGCCAGGAGCTGACCAAGTTCGAGTACAGCATCAGCCTGGCGGCTGCGCTCTGCTACCTGATGATCCACCAGCAAGACCCGGTCGGCCTGATCGCGTTCGACCAGAAGGTTCGTCAAAGCCTCGCGCCGGGAAGCAAGCGCTCGCAGCTCGGCAACGTCTTGTCCCTGCTTGCCAAGCTCAAGCCCACCGGCGAGACCGATATCGAAGCCAGCCTGCACCAGGTCGCCAGCATGATCCGCCACCGCAGCCTGGTCATGATCTTCAGCGACCTGCTGGCCGACACCGAGCCGGTTCTGCGGGCTCTCCACCGCCTCAGGTTCTCGGGTCACGACGTCATCGTCTTTCATGTTCTCGACGAGGCCGAGGCCATGTTTCCCTTCCAGGGCATGCTCGAGCTGGAGGATAATGAGACCCGGGAGGTCCTGGAGGTCGATGCCGATGCCATCAAGGCCGATTACCTCGAGGAGGTCGAGAATTTTCAGGCCGGTTACCGGGCGGATTGCCTTCGCGCCCGCATCGATTATGTTCCGTTGCATACGGGGATGCCCTTCGACAAAGCCTTGATGTCCTATCTACTCAGCCGCCAGGCCCGGGGGTGACGGGATATGGAATTCTCGATGATCAACGCGGGACTGGCGGCTGGAGCGGCGCTCGCGGCACTGCCGGTCATTCTGCACCTGTTCATGAGGCAGACGCCCAAGCATGTCATTTTCCCGGCCCTGCGTCTGGTGCGCGAGCGGCAGAAGCGGTCGAAGAAGCGGCTCCGCGTCAAGAATTGGCTGCTGCTCCTGGCCCGCATGGCCGTACTGGCTTTGATGGCTCTGGCACTGGCGCGGCCCAGGCTCTATTCGCAGATGCCGATGGGCGATCAGTCGGTCCCCACCGCGCTGGGCCTGGTCTTCGACACCAGCCTGTCGATGAGTTACAAGGAGAAAGACAAGACCCGGCTCGACGAGGCCAAGGAACGGGCCCTGGCGATCCTCGACCAGATTCCGGACTCCAGCCTGGTCTTTCCCGTCAACTCGGCCGATCCCGTCGCGCCCTACGGTCTGACGCCGGCCGCGGCCCGCCAATGGATCGACAACCTGACCATCCGCCCCGTGAATCGGCCCTTGAATTCCGCCATGGGGCAGGTTTATCCGAAAGTCGTCGAGTGCGACCGGCCGCGGCATGAGGTGTACGTGCTGACGGACCTGGCGCGATCGTCCTGGAACCCCGAGCGACCCGCCGAGGGTCTCGATCGGGTCGCCAAGGCCAAGACGACTCCCGGTGGCAAGATCGCCACCTTCATCCTTCGCCTGGGTTCGCGGGAGGTCGACGACGTCGCGATCGACGCGGCCGCTCCCGCCAAGAACTTCGTCACGCGGGGCGAGTCGGTCGAGATCAAGGGCCAGGTCCGCGCCCAGGGAGCCAAACCCGCGAGTCGCGTCGTCGAATTCTATCTTGATGGAGTGAAGAAAGGCGAGAAGCCGGTCGAGATCCCGCCGGGCGGCCAGATCGAGGTCAGCTTCGCGACCCCGACCCGGCTGCCGGAGGGAGAGGTGCACCGCGGCGAGCTGCGGCTTGGCGGTACCCCCGATCCGCTCGAATTCAACGACAAGCGCTACTTCACGTTCAAGGTACGGCCGGCCTACAAGGTGCTGCTCATCTCCGACCAGCCAGGCGACGCCGACTTCGTGGCGTTTGCTCTCGATCCCGACCCGTCACCCTCGGCCTCCAGCGGCTTTCAGATCGACAGGGTGCGCCCCAAGGAGCTGCTGGCGCAGTATCGCGACACGCTCAAAGACTATGCCGCGGTCTTCGTGCTCAACGTCGAGGCCTTCGAGGACGAGGATTCCTGGGGCCTGCTCAACGGCTATGTGCACGAGGGCGGGGGGCTGGTCTTCGGGCTGGGCGACCGCTGCAACCCCGATAACTACAACGGCCCGACGGCAAGCCAGATTCTGCCCGCCCAGCTCGAGCCCAACCCACCGTCCAAGGGCGAAACCAGCTTCGGCAAGGTCGCGGACGTCACTCATCCGCTTTTTCAACGTTATGCCGCGGAGATCGATCCCCAGCTTGCCCTGGCGCCCGTTTACCGCTACTGGTCTGTCAAGCCGCCGGAAGGTTCGCGCGTCCTCCTGAGCTACGCCGACGGTGCTCCGGCGCTCCTCGAGCGAACGTTCAAGGGATTCAAGACCGGGCGGGTCCTGCTCTGGACCACTCCGCTGTCGCGCCGTGCCAGGCGGAGCGATCGGGGGTCGTGGAACGAATTCCCCCTCCCGGTTTATGGCTGGGCGTTCCTGGCGCTGATGAACGAGACGGTGCCGTATCTTGCCGGGACCTCAAACGAGCAGCTCGATTTCGAGGCCGGTGAGAACGTGCTGCTTTTTCTTGGCCCGGGCGCGCGGTACCAGAGCTTTTTGCTGATGGGGCCCGACACCAAGACCCCGGATTCGCTCGCCCCGTCGGCCACGAGCGATTACCTCGAAATCGTCGCTCCGCAGATGCTCGGCCAGTGGACCGTCATGGCCAAGGACGCCGAGAACCAGCAAACCCGGCTCGGCTTCAGCCTGAATCCTCCCCGATCCGAAAGCCAGCTCGTCCCGCTCGAGACAAAAGAGCTCGACGCGATCTTCGGCAAGGATGGCTACGCCCTTGCCGAGGACGCCACCACGCTGCAGAAGTATCAGGACACAGTCAGGGTCGGTAACGAGCTCTTTCCCTGGCTGATGATGTTGATCTTGATCATCGTGACCTTGGAAAATCTGCTGGCGAACACATTTTACAAGGAATCACCCCGGCCGCCAGCGGCCGGAGCCTCGGCGTGACCTCTCCACTCATCGCGTCTTCTTCGATCGTGCCCCATGTTCCATAGCATCAGCGTCAGTCTCAACCCGATCGGCCCCTGGCCGCTCCTCGTTGGCGCCGCGGCAGCCGTGCTGTTCCTGACTCTCTGGGCCTACATGCGCAAACTCCGCGGCTCCAGCGGCGGCTGGCGCTGGGCCGCCCTGGGCCTGCGGCTGCTGGCACTGCTGCTCTGCCTGCTGGCCGCGCTTCGACCTTCCGTCATCCTCCAGGAAAAGAAGCGGCAGGTCGCATCGCTCGTCTTCCTGCTGGACTCGAGCACCAGCATGCTGCTGGGCGACGAGGTGCGCGGCCAGACGCGGTGGGCCGTGGCCCGCAAGGCCCTCGAGCAGGCCCTCGAGACCGCCAAATCGCTTGGCCCCAACCTGGAAGTCAAGACCTATCAGTTCGACGCCGATCTGCGTGAGGCCAAGCTCGATGAGAAGGCCGGCCCCGAAGGCCGCGAAACCGATCTCGGCCCCGCCATGCTGGAAGCCGAGAAGCGCGAGGCCCAGAATAACAAGCGGATCGCCAGGATGGTGATCATCTCCGACTTCGCGTCCAACAATGGCCTCAATCCCCTGGTCGCGGCCCGCCGCCTGCGCGATCAGCAGATTCCCGCGGCGACTGTCGGACTGGGGACCGAAAAGGCCGGCTCGGGATCGAAGGACATTGCCGTCCGCGACATCGCCGCCGGCCCGACCGTCTTCGTCAAGAATCAGCTCGAGGTCCGCGGCACGCTGATGGCCCGTGGATTCACCGGCCAGCCGATCGAAGTCGAGCTGCTGGTGGAGGGACGATCGGTCGCGAAGACCCAGGTGCGCGTGCCCGAAGGGTCCGACGTCGCACCGATAGTCGGCCTGAAGATGATTCCCCAGACCCCTGGCGAGAAGAAGGTCACCATCAGGGTCCCACCGCTCGAAGGAGAGTTCGTGACCACGAACAATGAGATCAGTACCTTCGTGACGGTGCTCAGCGGCGGCTTGAACGTCATGTTCCTGCAAGGCCCGAACTTCACCTGGGACTACCGCTTCCTGATGCGGTCGATCATGACCTCGCGCGACATCGATGTGGTGGGCGCGGTGATCCGCCGGCCCGCGCGGGGCGAGGCGAGCGAGGTTGACGACGCCGAATTCGCACCTGGCCGATACAACGTCTATGTGCTCAGCGACCTGCCGGCCGATTATCTGGCCCCGCGCCAGCATAGACTGCTGGCCGAGGCCGTCAAGAAAGGTGCGGGCCTGATGATGCTGGGCGGACGTACGAGCTTCGGCGCCGGTGGATGGGCCCAGACCGATCTCGCCGACATCTTGCCCGCCGAGATCCACCCCGGCGACGGCCAGCTCGAGCCGGAAGGCGGAATCAAGTTCGTTCCCAGCACTTCGGGACTGACCAGCTACGTCCTCCAGATCGGCGCCTCCCGCGCCGAGACGGCAAAGCTCTGGGACATGATGCCGCCGATCCTGGGCGCCAACCGCTTCGGCGAGCCCAAGAAGGGGGCGGAAGTCCTGGCCCAGACGCCGGGGCCGAGTCCGGAACCCCTGATGATCGCGATGGATGGGCCCGGCGCGGGGCGCGTGATCGCCTACGGCGGCGACACGTGGGTCTGGGCTCGGGCCTTTGAAGAGGGCCGGATCGCTCATCGCAAGTTCTGGAGGCAGGTGATTTTCTGGCTCTCGCACAAGGAAAACCAGGGCGACAACCAGGTCAAGCTGAACCTCGACCGCCGGCGCCTCGGCGTCGGCCGGAATCTCGAGATGACCGTCACGGCTCGCGACGCCAAAGGGGCGCCTTTGAACGGTCTGACCTATGAAACCAAGGTCGAGCGTGAAGGCCTCAACCCGACCTCCGAGCTAGTCGACCTCTACACCCAGGGAGACGAGGCGAAAGGCTCTTACGCCGCCGTGGGCCAGCCTGGCGATTACAAGGTCTCGGTGATCGCCCGCCACAATGGCCAGGAAGTGGGCCGCGACTCGTCGCGTTTTCTCGTCTACCAGGACGACCGCGAGCTGGAGAATCCCTCAGCCGATCTCGCGCTGGCGCGCCAGATCGCCGAGATCACCGGCGGCGAGGCGGTTGCCCACGAAGCTCTGGGCAAGTACCTCAAGGGCATCGACCAATCGAGCTACACCGAATATCTCAGTCCGACCGAGCACAAGATCTGGGACAACTGGCCCTTCCTGCTCATTTTCGCCGCGCTACTGACGATGGAATGGTGGCTGCGGAAGCGGCATGGGTGGGT
>JBAUOX010000571.1:0-11689 GCA_049579985.1 Isosphaeraceae bacterium
CTCGAAGAGCTGGCCATCAGCGGCCGCACGGGCTTGGGCTTCCAGAACTCCCGCGGCGAGCTTCTTGTGGTAGATGGGCAGATTGAAGCCGACGAACAGACCGACGTTGGGCTGTCCCGAGGCGGTCCTGGGAGTCTCGGCATTGGTCTTTTCCATGTCTTGATAAACCAGCCCCACGGTAAGGTTGGGGTAATACCTTTTTCGGGCCAGCTCGATGGCCTTCTCGTCGCGGGCGATGGCAGCGAGCCGTCCCTGGAGCTCGGGGCGGCTAGCGCAGACCAGTTGATAGAGCCGCTCGACCTCCTGGGGAACGGATCCGACCGACAGCTCAAGCGTGGTCTTCAGCGGGGTCTCAGGACTGATGTGGAGCAATCGAGCCAGCTCCACTCTTGCCTCGTTGACCGCTTGACTGGTGTTCTCTAGCTCGCGGTTGATGTCGCTGATGGCTACCTCGGCGCGGAGCACGTCGACCTGCGTGGCCGTGGCCCCGCGGTAGCGCTCGCGGGCGACCTTGAGAAAGTCTTCGGCAAGCGCGCGATTCTTTTTGAGAAGTGCCTCGGCAATCTCATTAAAGTGTAAGTCGTAGTAGGCACGCTTGACATTGGCAACAACGTCGAGCTGGGCCGCGGCCAGCTCGAAGAGGGCGATCTTCACGTCGTCCTCGGCGGCTTGCCCCCGCAATCTCAGGGTCCCGCACCAGGGAAACTGCTGGGCCAGCAAGGTGCCATACGGCATGTAACCCATGAGCGAATACTGAGGGGCCGCCGATGGAATGGGGAAGATCGTGTTCGAGACGATCGGGTCGTCCAGAGCGGTGACCTGGGGGATGCGGTGCTTGAGGGCCAGAACGTTGAACTGTGCCGCTCGCACGGTGCGGTTCTCTTCGAGTGCATGGCGAACCAGAACGTCCAGGGGCTGCGGCCCGCCGAGGTCGGGAACTACCAGGGCGGCCTCGCTCGAGACCGCGCTTGGGGTTTGCGCGGGCGCAACCTTTTCCATCGCCTCATACGTCGCGGGGCTCACGCTCGAGTCGCGTTTCGCCTCCGGAGCCAGGGGCGTCCTCGGGACCGGATCCTGGCGCAGATTGACGCAGCCCAAGACGCCGAGCAGGAAGGTGGCGGTCAAAAGCAAGGGCCATCGTCGGGTCATCGCCGGCCTCATCTTGGGTACGAAGAAGCTGCTCCACGCGTGCCAGCAGCGCGACCGGCAGCGCCGATTTCAATGAGCCCGAAACCATAGATCGGCAGGAATTTGGTGTCGACTTTGGCGAGAAGTGTTGGTTGTGCTGGTTTTAGCTACCGGGAGGATCGCAACTTTCTGGAGGGTCCGCCGTTCACTTCGAGTTTTTTCCGAATCCAACCGGCACTTTCCTGCGATAATTGTCCGGTAAGTGTAGCAAACCACAAACCTCCGGGGCCGAAACCGCAAACAAGGCTGTTCGCCTGACCACATTCGCTGAGAATAAGCCTGCCCGCCTGACCACATTACATTATCTGCAAATGCGACCACTGTATTTGTCAACTGCCCGCGAACATCGATTCGTGCCCACACTATCTGAGAATGGGGCTTGTCGAGTAGCGGTTCCGGGCAACCGGCACCGCCCTCACAGATCCGAGCGTGCGTCTTTCTCACACTCGGCTTTTCCTGAGAATATCCAGAGGCCATCAGGCGGGTAGGCGGAAGGGCAGAGAATCTGAATCAACCAGTGACCACCGACTGGTCAAGAAAGCGACGTGCGCCGCGACAGACCGCGTGTAGCAGGTCGCGTTGCAGTTCGTGTGACCCTTTGTCAAAACGCTCACCGTCGTAATCGGGAGCGTTGGTGACATGGGCAACCATACCGACGGCAACCCCCCGGGCAGCGGCGAAGGCGAACAAAGATGCCGCTTGCATCTCGACGGCCAGCGCCCCCATGCGTGCATAGCGGTCGATCTGCTCCGCCGTCTCTCGGTACGGGGCGTCCGTCGTCCAGACTAGCCCGCGTTGCACTGGCAGGCCAATCGCTGACACTTCGGCCTCCAACGCATCGGCAACGCCGGCAGGAGCTTCCACCGACTCGCTGGCAGGTAGGTAGTGGTAGCTCGTGCCCTCATCGCGGATTGCCCGTTCGACGACCACCACGCCCGGAACGGGAAGACGCAAACCAATCCTGCCTGCAGAAGTCAGTCCAACGATGATGCGGACTCCGCAAACTGCCAACTGCTCGGCCACGAGGACTGTGTATGGACCGCCAATGGTGCGGGCAATGATCCCGTAACGCTGCCCGTCGATTGTCAGTGACCACATCGATGTGTGAAAGCAGGACCATGCCTCACACGCCTGCACCTCGTGTGCATTCACCAGAGCGTCGGTCAGATCGCCGTCGAAGTCCAGAACGCATATCTCGGGTATGTCCGTTGCCTCCGGCTGCCGCTGATCCCGAACGGCTTGGACGAGTTCCTCGGGGCGAAACACCGTCGGTGCGTGCAGGGGGTGGTTGAGCAGAGGCAGTTGCCGGGGATCAGGAGCAGCTTTTCTGAACGTCATTCCATAGTGATACGGTGGCAGCTCGATTCGCTCCGCCCCTGTCGGCTCAAACCCGGCCTCGATGGCCCACGCCCGGCATTGCTCCGGCCGAGGGCGAATGCTCATGCTCGGTCCGCGCGGTGTGGCGGGGTCGTAATTCCAATGCATCACTGCCAAGGTCCCACCGGGCACCAGCACTCGCCACGCTTCCTTCAACAGGACGCGCGGCTGCTCGCAGTGAAGGATGTTGAACAGCATCGCGTAGCCGACGCTGCTGTCGGGCAGGCCGTTGCCCTCCGCGACGAAATCGCGTAGGTATACTCGCACGTTCCTTAAACCCTCCGCCTCGGCTTTGGCTTTCGTCGCCGCCACCATCTTCTTCTCGATATCCAGCGCGTGGACGGAGCCCCGCGCGATCTTGGCGGCGGGGATGGCAAAAGTGCCGTAACCGCAGCCGAAGTCAACCACATCGCCGCTGTCGGGCTTTAATCCCAGCTTCTTCAATGCCACCTCGGGGGCGAAAAACCCCGACCAACTGGATTCGTCTGGCATTCCACTTTCACGTGTCTTCATGTTATCTGACTCGTCACGCTGCGTTGATTGGCAATGCAATGGTATACGTTGAATAGTATGTGAGCAGTCATAATTCATTATGGCGATTTTATGAACTGATTAAAGTATCATTGACTATATTATTAATATATATGATGTTATCTATGGTTTCCGAGTCTTCGGGAATGGCAATAGCATTCTCACTTGCTGTTGATAAGCCCGATATTGCTCGCCGTGGAAGCTCACCAAATCCCGCTCCTCGAGTTGAAGGGCGATGAGGATGTATGCGGTCGTCGCCCCGGCAAATAGCAGGTGCCCGGCGGTCATCGTCGGAGTTGCCCAGAACGCGAGCAGAAAGCCGAGCATGATGGGGTGACGAACATAGCGATAAAGACCGCGGTACTTGAAGCCGACCGGGGTGTACGGACGCGCGGAAGCATGGAGATAGACCTGCCGCAGCCCGAACAGGTCGAAGTGACTAATCAGGAACGTCGACAGGAGCACAATGACCCAGCCAACCCAGAAAACAACGTGCAGGAAGAAGCGACCTTTTGGATTGGTCATGTCCCATAAGACGCTCGGAATCGGCAGCCATTGCCAGTAGAGGAGGTCGAGCAGGAGGCTGCTCGTGAGCACATAGGTGCTGCGCTCGACAGCGGGCGGGACGATTCGCGTCCACCATCTCTTGAAAGCTGGCCGGGCCATAACGCTATGCGGGATGGCGAAGAGGGCAAGGAGCAGAGTATCGGCGAAGACCGCGACGGGCAGCGAGCCTCTCATGCCCGAATCAATCGATTTTGGAACAAAGAGGTTCCCGACGAAGCCGATCGCATACAGGAACGAGGCGAGGAAGACGAGATAACTTCCCACGCCGTAGGCAAGGGCAAGAGTTCGGCCCATTCTGACACCGCCCGTTGGGTTAGCGGAGAACGCGAGACGGCGTCAGACGGCCTGCCGCCTGAGCACGCCGTAGAAGAACTGTTGCGACGACTCCCAGGGCGTTGTGTGCGTCTCCCTGGCTTCTCGCACAAGCGTGAAGCCTTGGCCGATTGCTGCGCTCAACGAATCGGCGTTGTAGCGGCAGACATCGAGACCGCTGCACCTCGGCGGTCCCTCGTCGGCGAACGTCGCGATGATGAGGCAGCCCCCCGTGGGAACGGTTCTCAAGGCCAGTTCGACATACTTGCGGCGGTCCGCAGCATCGGTCAGGAAGTGGAACACGGCCCGGTCGTGCCAGACCTCGAAGGTGCCGACATGCGGAGCCTCAGTAATATCGGCCGCAATCCATTCGACACGCCCGGCACGCGCGCCCAGCCGCGCCCTGGCTTTGCCCAAGGCGGTTTCGGAAATGTCGAGGACGGCGATTTTCTCGAAGGGAAGGTCAAGCAGCTTATCGACAAGCCCAGAAGCTCCGCCGCCAATGTCGATGATTCGACCACCGGCAGCCGGAGCGACCGCTCGGATGAGCTCAAGTGACAGGCGAGGTTCGCGCTGATACCAGCTTACGCCTGTCTCGCCCTTGGTCGAATAGACCTGTTCCCAATGTTCCTTGCGGTCGGTTGCCACCATCACCATCTCGATACCCAAGCAGACGAACCTATCACCGTAGTAAGGCCCACACAACCGGAATGATGAGCCAGAGGCGAGAGGTCAGACAACCCAGCTTGGGATGATAGGCCGGAGGATGCGCATAAGGTACGCTTATGACCTCTTACCGGCCCGCGGAAGCGATGGGATAAGATTCGAGGAAGCGCAGGAAAGCGCTTGCCGCTGGTGAGAGCGGCCGGCGGCGGTGATAGACCAGATAGAACTGCCGGGCGAGCGAAAGGCCGCTGACCTCAACCGCCTGCAATTCGCGCGCGTCGAGTTCCCTATGCACGGCCAGCCGCGAGAGGAAGGCGATGCCCAGGCCGCGTTTGACGGCATCCTTGATGGCCGCGTTGCTGCCGAGTTCGAGCGTGATATTCAGCCTGGCGAGCGATACACCCACCCGCTCAAGGCTCTTTTCCAAGGCACATCGGGAACCCGATCCCAGCTCGCGGATGATGAGCGATTCGCCGGTCAGGGCCTTGAGCGGGATGCGTTTACGGGCCGCCCAGCGATGACCCGATCCGACGACGAGCACGAGGGAATCGCTGCCGATCGGGCGAAATTCAAGAGTGGGTTTCTCGGCTTCCTGCCCGACCAGTCCGAGCATCGCCTGCCCCTTTTCGACATCCTGCATGACCGATCCGCTGTCGCTCACCGTGGCCCGGACGTGGACGCCGGGATGTGCTTCGTGGAAGGCGGTCAGCAAGGCCGGTAGGAAGCATTCGCCGGGAACCGAACTGGCCGCAATCGGCAGATCGCCCGCGACGGTCGGTTGGAAGCCGCCAATATCTGACCGGGCCTGCCCGTGCAGGTCGAGGATTTTCCGGGCGTAGGGATAGAGCCGCTGCCCGGCTTCGGTGAGGGAAATCCTTCCGGCCCGGCGGTTGAACAGGGAGACGTGAAGCTCGTTTTCGAGCACGGCGATTCGCTGACTCACGGCCGCCTGAGTGATGCCCAGATCGGCCGCAGTGGCGGTAAAGCTACCCCGCTCCGCGACCGTGGCGAAGGTCGCCAGGTGCGGAAGTTCCGTAAGGCCAGAAGCAGGCGGAAACTCACCCATCGCTCACGACGACCGGAGATGACGCGGCACAAGAATCCGCCCATTATCGCAAAATCGGCGGCTATCGTGACAGCCGAATTGCCGTGCCCCACCAACAGTGCGACCACGACTTCGGGAAGGCGGCGATGTCATTTTTACAGTCGCCTTCAGCAGTTTGTCGAAGTCCTCTTCATTCAGCGGTCCCTTCATGCCAGCCGCGGCTGATTGCTGAAGACCGCTTTGGAAAAAGGGCAGGCACTGCACCCGGCTGTGAGCAATATTGCATCGGAGTATGGCAGGCAGCATCGAGGAAAATCAGTCAGGGTTGCTGAAGCCGTCTTTGGAAAATGACTCGATTCTTTGCCCTAGCTACATCTTTTCGGGGCGTTATGCAAAAAACACTTAGAAGGCCGGGCCTGCCAGCTCAAGTAACAGCTCGGACAGCGAACAAATCCCGTCCGACGGCCGTGCGGCTTGACCAATCCGCAAAACACGATAGACTTTATGATGTTGAATTCTGCCCCGGCCGCGAGCCCCTACGGTGCGAGCACTCTTCACCTATTTCCTGATCGGCCTTCTCCTGGCCTGCCCGGTCCTGTGCCGGGCAACCGATGGCGGTTGCTGTGCCGACCAGAAGGCGACGAGCGAAATGCCCGACGAGCACCGCACTCCGGCCCCGTCCGACGACGCGGCGAGCTGCATCTGCGGCGGGGCAGTCAACGCGACCGATCACCGGATTCACGGCTCCGGGCCGGGTAGCCTTTCACTGGCAGCCGACACGCTCCTTTCAGACAGCCTTTGGCTGCATCATTCCGCTCTCACCTTGCGGCACAGCCGTGACGGATCACCGCCCGAGGAAGCCGGTTGGCAATGCTCCCGGCGTGTTCACGCCCTCATTCAGCACTTCCGCTGCTGATAACCCCCTCGCAGTAACACCCGGCTGAGCACCAGGCCCGTACCCGCACGGCCTGACCCGAATTTCACTCCGAGATAACCCATGACGGTGAAGATCAGACGACACACGCCGTGTCCCGGCGTCGGTCCGCACACCGCTATTCATTGACAGGGGAACAAATCATGAAAAGGGCTGTTTTGGGATTATTGGCCGTCGTCGGAATCCTCGTCATCGTCGGTGCCGGAATCGCTGCCTTTCGTCCGGACCTTGTACCCGTCTGGGCACACATCAAACTCGCCCAGACCGTGGATGCCGGACCCTACTGCGAGGAGCATGGCGTCCCGGAGAAATTCTGCACCCTCTGCCATCCCGAGTTGAAGGAAAAGCTCCTCCTCTGCCCGGAGCACGGCGACATCCCCGAAGACATTTGCACGCTCTGCCACAAGGACGCTCAGAAGAAATACAACATCAAGATGTGCCCAAATGGACACGGACTGCCGGAGCACTTCTGCATCAAATGCGGCAAGGGTCCCTCCGCCGCGACGGACAGCCTGATTGATGACGGCTATTGTGCCGCCAACGGCGAACCCATGGGGCCGGACGGAAAGCCGAAATTCTGCAAACTCCTGCCGTTGGTCCGCCTCGCATCGGCGGACCTGGGCCGGGACATTGGCCTTCGGACGGCAACGGCGACCGGAATCGAACACACCCATGAGCTGATCGCGAATGCCGAGATGGCCTATGACGCCAACCGTTACGCCGAAATCTTCCCGCGTGTCGCGGGCTTCCTTTGCGAAGCCCGTGTGGACCTGGGACAAAAGCTCAAAGCCGGTGCCGTCATCGCCGTCATGGATTCGTCCGAGGTGAGCACGACTAAGACGCAATATCTCACAGCCAATGCCACCCTCCAACTCGACGAGGACAGCTACAAGCGGACCAAACATCTCACTGACGCACAGGTTCTGGGTAGCAAACCGCTAGTCGCTGCCCAGATCGCGATGCACCAGGCCCAGACCAGCCTGTTAAATGCCGAGCAGAAGCTCAGGAATTTCCGCTTCGACGATGCCGCCCTGGCCCTGATCCTGAAAACCAACGACACAAAGCCGCATCTCGAGATTACGACGCCCATTGAAGGGACCGTGGTCTTCCGCCATGCCGTGGTCGGCGAAGCGGAAGAGCCAACGACAAAGCTCTATGCCGTGGCGGACATTTCGAAGATGTGGCTATGGATCGATGTTTATGAAAAGGATATTGCCCAGGTTCGGGCGGGACAGCCGGTCGGCTTCACCGTTTCGGGCACGAATTCGGCGTGCGAGGAAGCGACGTTCACCGGGCGGATCACTTGGGTTGGCACCGAGGTAGACCACACGACCAGGACGACCAAGGTCCGGGCCGAGCTGCCGAATCCGGAGGGAAAGCTCCGCGCCAACCAGTTCGGCCGTGCCACTATTCAGGTCGGCGACCGGCATAAAGCCGTCACGGTCGCCAAATCCGCCGTCCAACGCTTTGAGAACGCGGATTTGGTTTTCATGCCGCAACAGGGAAACGTCTACCGGCCACAGCGGATTAAGACGAAACCGAGCGGCAGAGGGGACACATTGGAGGTGATCTGGGGGATCAAACCCGGTCAGGAAGTCGTCACCACCGGAGCCTTCCTGCTGAAGACGGAAATCATGAAGGGCTCCATTGGGGCCGGATGCTGCGATTGATCGCATCGCCATACGAGGAACCGCCCGATGCTCAACGCCCTCATTGATTTCAGCCTGAAAAATCGGTTTGTCGTGCTCTTGCTCGCTGGGCTCCTTATCGTCATCGGGGTCCGCTCGGCGACACGCTTGCCGCTGGACGCTTTCCCCGACACGACCCCGGTACAGGTCCAGATCAACACCGTCGCTCCCGAGCTGTCGCCAGAAGAAGTCGAGCGACTCATCAACTTCCCCGTTGAGTATGCCCTGGGCGGGCTCAAAGGCCTTGAACAGGTCCGCTCCGTCTCGAAATTCGGCTTCTCGCAGATAGTCGCCATCTTCGCGGACGGGACCGACATCTACTTCGCACGCCAACAGGTCAACGAGCGGTTGGGCGAAGCCAAGCTCCCGGAAGGCATCGGCCGACCCGCGATGGGGCCGGTGGCGACGGGACTGGGAGAGGTCTATCACTACCTGCTGACGAGCGATAATCCCGAATACGGCTTGACCGAGCTGCGGACGCTGCAAGATTGGGTCATCCGGCCGCGTCTCCGGCGAGTGCCCGGCGTCGCGGAAATCAACGCGTGGGGCGGGCTGGAGAAACAGTTCGAGGCCCAGGCCGACCCGGCAAAGCTCGCTAAGCACGGCCTCACGCTCGACGACGTGATGCGGGCTTTGAGGCAGAACAATCAAAACGTGGGAGGCGGCTACGTCATCCGCTCAGGTGAGGCCAGCCTGGTGCAGGGCATCGCCCGCACCACCTCCGTCGAGCAGATCGCCGACATCGTGATCGAATCCCATGACGGCGTGCCGATCCGGGTCCGGGACGTGGCCGACGTGGAAATTGGGCACGCCATCCGCCGGGGCGGCGTCACCGCCGAAGGCAAGGGAGAGGCAGTCCTGGGGCTCGCTTTCATGCGCATGGGTGAAAACTCACGCGATGTGACCAATGCCCTGGACCGAGCAATGGACGACGTGAAGAAATCGCTCCCGCCCGGCGTCACGATCCGCGTGGTCTACAAACGGACCGACCTCGTTGACGCCGTGCTCACAACCGTCGAGCGGAACCTTTTTGAAGGGGCGATTCTCGTCATCGCCGTCCTGTTCGCCTTCCTCGGAAACCTCCGGGCGGGGCTCATCGTCGCCTCGGCCATCCCCCTTTCCATGCTCTTCGCCGTCACCGTGATGGAGCGGATCGGCATCACCGGAAGCCTGATGAGCCTGGGTGCCATCGATTTCGGGCTGGTGGTCGATAGCTCCGTGGTGATGGTCGAGAACTGCGTGAGACGGCTCGCTCACGACCGCTCGAATCGCCAGAAAATCATCATCATCCGCGACGCCGCCGTCGAGGTGCGAAAGCCGACGATCTTCGGCGAACTCATCATCATGATTGTGTATCTTCCGATTTTAACTCTGGAGGGCATCGAGGGGAAGCTCTTCCGGCCGATGGCCTTAACGGTCACCTTCGCCCTCGCCGCATCGCTCGTGCTGTCGCTCACCCTTATGCCGGTCCTCGCCTCGCTCGGCCTGCCGCGTAAGATGTCTGACCGGGAAACCCTTGTGGACCGTTTCGCCCGCTCGCTGTTCCAGCCGCTTCTCCGCTTGGGATTGAGGCATCCGCTTTCAACGCTCGGCCTGGTCGCTGCCCTGACGGCGGGGACCACGGTGCTCGGCCTACGGCTTGGGTCGGAATTTGTCCCCCGCCTGAATGAGGGCGCTTTGGTCATCAACACCATCCGGCTTGCCGGCGTGAGCCTGGAGGAATCGCTTCGCTACGGCGCGCACATCGAGGGTTTCCTCAAGAGGAAGTTTCCCGACGAGATCGAGGACATCTGGACGAGGACCGGGAGCGCCGAGGTCGCGACCGACCCGATGGGGCTGGAGCTGTCCGACATCTTCATCACCCTGAAACCCCGTTCAGCGTGGAAGCGGGCAAAGACGCAGGAGGAGCTAGTTTCCGCGATGGCCCAGGTGACGAAAGTGCTTCCCGGCATGCGGGCCGTCTACACGCAGCCGATCGAGATGCGGATCAACGAGATGGTCGCGGGCATCCGGGCCGACCTTGGCATCAAGCTCTACGGCGATGACCTGGAAATGCTCAAATCCAAGGCTGAAGAGATCGAAAAGGTCGTCAAATCCATCCCCGGTGCGGCCGATACGACGACCGAGCAAGTGACCGGGCTGCCGGTGCTCCGAATCCATGTCGATAACGAGGCCCTTTCCCGCTACGGCGTGCCCGCACAGCAAGTGCTCGATACCGTAAAGGCGGTCGGCGGCATTGATGTCGGTGAGATCATCGAGCCGGGAAGACGCTTTCCGCTGGTTGTACGTCTGCCAATGGCGTACCGCGAGGACCCACAGTCCCTGGAACAGATATCGATTCCCACAGCGTCCGGGCAACGGCTGCCGCTGACCCAACTCGTGCGGATCGAGGAAAGCACCGGACCATCGACCATCCAACGCGACTGGGGCGAGCGTCGCATCATCGTGCAGACGAATGTGAGGGGCCGCGACATCGGCTCATTCGTGAACGAAGCCCAGAAGCGGATCGGCCGCGAGATTGCTCTTCCGGTCGGCTACACCGTCGAGTGGGGCGGGCAGTTCGAGCACTTGCAGCGGGCCGAACAGCGGCTCTATGTCGTCGTGCCGCTGGCACTGGCCCTGATCCTAAGCTTGCTCTATCTCACCTTCCGCTCACTTCGCGACGCGGTGATGATTTTCAGCGGCGTGCTGTTCGCCCGCGTCGGCGGCATCCTGGGCCTTTATATCATGGGCCTGCCGTTTACCATCTCCGCCGGTGTCGGTTTCGTCGCCCTGGCCGGTGCGTCGATCCTGGAAGGACTTATCCTTGTCAGCTCCATCCGCGACCGGACGGCCCGCGGCGTCCCCAAACGCGAGGCCATCGAGCAGGCCCGCCTTGCCAGGCTCAGGCCCGTACTCATGACGGGCACCGTCGCCGCCCTGGGGTTCGTGCCGATGATGCTCGCCACCGGCATCGGTGCCGAGGTTCAGCGCCCCCTAGCGACCGTCATTGTATTCGGCATGGCGTGCGATACGTTCCTGACGATGCTCGCCCTGCCCGTGCTCTATCTCCTCTTCGGGAAAGGCTCACTTGTGGAAGCTGCAAACGATCAGGAAACGATCGAGAGAATAACCGTCGAGGCGACCGATGAGCTTCAGTCCGTGGGGCCTTAGTTCTTGTTTCGGGGGTCGTCGTCCGGATTGACGTACCTGATGGACCACGGCCCCATGCCGTGGAACTGGATGACCGTCTCCCCCGTGGCCCAGACGAAGTGCTTCATCCCGGCGGGCCAGTACCCATAGGTGCCCGCCGGCATCGCCTGCCCGACCTTCTCGTCGAACGTATCGCCCATGCCGAGGTTGAACGTCCCCGAGATGACTGTCACCCGCTCGGTCTTGGGG
>JBAUOX010000572.1:0-2225 GCA_049579985.1 Isosphaeraceae bacterium
CTTGCGAAGGGGGGTTAGGGGGGGTGGTCCCGGCACGACCAGTCACAAGGTCTTCCCATGCTCTCTTCCTCTCAGTCCTTTCGCATCCCTCTCGCGAGGCGAGAAGAATCGTTTTCGATTTCCAAGGCTCCCGCATCACCCCCCCTACCCCCCCCTTCGCAAGGGGGGGAAAGGGATCGCTCGCGACGTCATTCCATCCCGCGCAACAAAACACGCGTCTCGAAATCGTCCCTCCAACTCTGTCAACACCAACTTTTCACCCGCCCAGTGTCACGGATGTCCGAACAGGGCGCGGGGATCGACGTCGTCGGGGAAGTAGGCGTCGGCTTCCTGGAGCCGCTCGCTGAGCTCGAAGACCACCTGGTGCAGCTTCCTGCGGAATGCTTCCAGGGTGTACGTCTCCGCGCCGGCGCCTTGGAGGGCGGTGACGACCCCCTGGGCGAAGAGCCCGAGCTCGGCGCGCTGGTTCACGTCGCTGGGGCCCTCCTTCGAGGCCACGAACGTGATGACCCGCCGATTCTGCCGCAGGTCCCGGACCCAGGCCTTGATGCTGCTCTTGAGTTGTGAATCCGGCAGCTCGTGGACGCCGTCGACGAAGAGCAGCACCCGGCAGCCGTAGTCGCTGATCTGGCCCAGCAGGTCGGAGATGTCACGCGTGAGGATGGCCGGCTGGACCGCGGGGCCCGGACTGGGCACGCTGTCGGCGGCCGTGACGAGTGAGTCTCCAGGGAGCTCCAGGACGTGCGACGAGATCACGAACGCGACGACGTCGCCGGTGTGGAGCTGCTTGGCCTGCACGCGCTTGTTCAACTCGTCGAGGGCATTGGTGATCGACTTCACCGAGGCCGCCCCACCGGCCCGCACGAGGCGGTCCCCCTGCTCGTCCGACCGGCACTTCGCGCCATCGCGCGAGACCAGGTGGTCGGCCAGCGAGCCGGCCAGGGTCTCCGCATCCTTGTCGGCGAACGGGACGGGAGGGAGCAGTTGAGGGTTGGCGGACTGCTCGTTGCCGATGGCCAGCACGATCAGCCGGCCCGCGGACGGTTGCGGGGGCTTTTGTGCTGGAGGCTCTTCCTTCGGCACGTAGATCAGGTCCATCGTCTCGGTGCGCGAGGTCTGGTTCTCGCTGGTCGCCTCGACCGCCAGCCGCACTTCGCGGCCGGGTGTCAGCCGCAGCGGCAAGACCTCGCTGTGTCGGGTGGTCGGCGCCGCCAGCGGCGGAAGCTTGATCGGCTGCTCGTCGATCACCACGCGCCGGGCGGTTAGCCTGGACGATTCCGGCGCGGTGATGTTCAGCTCGATCTGCGGATCGGCAGCGCCCACCTTCCAGAGCAGCCCCGGGGCAGGCAGTCGAATGCCCCCCGCGACAGGTCCGAATGTGATCTTCGGAGGCTGGTTATCCCTGGCCTGCTGATCGAGCGGCGGGGTGCCGGCGGGGGGCCCCGCGACTCGGATCGCGGTGTCCAGGTCGCCCGTTCGCCAGAGCTGCTCCAGGATCGCCGGCTTCTGCATCGTCGCGGCATAGGTACCCATCGGCACGAAATCGGCCGGCCGGCTGGCGCGGTAGTCGGCGTTGATGTGCCAGCCCAGGTAACGCCAGTCGCCGATGATCGAGGTGTTGTAATAGCCCTGAGGCGTCCAGAGAACCCATTCCTTGTCCTCGCCCAGCATCAGGGTCAGCACGGGATTGTTCCGCTTCGTAGTCCCGATCCGCGGCAGAGGAACATCGAGGACGCCGATCGGCGGAGGGAGAAAGAAGGTGCGGCGAACGCACACCGCGATGACGTCAAGGTTGGGCGCCGCGACCCTGGCCCGGTCGAGGAACTGGTCGATCTGTTCGGGCGTGGTGTAATCCGTGTGGCCGGTGCCGCGAGCGATCCCGGCCCAGGTGATGACGTCGCCGGGAAGCAGACCCATGGCGGCGACGAATCCCCTTGGCTCGACCAGGTCCACCTGCCAGGCCCGGTCGGCACGCTGACTGAACGCGGCACCGAGCCCAGGCCGGGTGTCACAGCCCGCGAGCGGGTAAATCATGATCGTCTGGTCCTGCGAGCTGCTGGCCAGCCAACGGCCGTCGGGCGAGGGAACGACCGAGACAACCGGGCTGCCATGCCCCGCGAAGAACCTGGTCCTCGCCCCGGTCTCCAGGTCGCAGAAGATCACTCCCGTCTCGCAGCCGACCGCCACCGTCGCCCGCGGATGGCCCGGCCCGGCGGGGACCATGG
>JBAUOX010000573.1:0-1997 GCA_049579985.1 Isosphaeraceae bacterium
CGCAAGATCTGCCGGCGCGGGGAGGTAACGGGAGAACCAGACTCGGAGAGCCGGCAAGTTGACGGCTATGTCTGCATCACCGGTGCCAACATTGATCGCAAGCACGACGAACGGGTGTTCTTCGTCCAAGGCCAGGATGAAATTCGCCACCCGCTAACACCGACCTTGCGTCGGAATTGGGGTGAGTTGATCCGCAACTACCGGACAACACACGAACAAGCTCTCGCCGACCGAGAGAGGCGAGGCCAGCGCCCAGACGAGTACCTGGGACGCGAGCCCGGACAAACCGCCTGGTCGCGCCACGTTTACGAGCCGGACGAGGACCATCTAACCGACGGTTGCCTGTGCTACGCCGCCCTCGGCCTCGAAGGCGAGGTCGCGGCGCTCTACCCAGTAATGATCTCGCGCCGGCTGTTCGCTGTGAGTCCTGAACAACTCTTGGATCAATCTCTTCTTCCAGCGTACTGGAATGATCGGCTCTCCCCGGCGGATCGTGTGTTCGGCTGGGTGCGGCAGACCGATGATCGCCGAATGAAACAGCGGCCCGACGTGGATGAAAAAGTCGCTGGGGTGAAAGCCTACCGCGGCAACGTCCGTGTCGGCCCGGTAACGTGCGAATCGCCCGACGCCATCGAGCGGTTCGGTGAACCGGGCCTGCCGTTGGCCATCCTCGGCCAGCCCAAGGAACAGCAGGCACGCTTCTACGTTGCTGCAAGCCCAAACGGCGAAGCCCAAACTGACGGCCTGTCCAAAGAGGAAGCCGGCTATGAACAGGGCAAGGGCTTGCGGGGACGGAAGGTTTATCCGCATCACCGGTCCCTGCCAGAAGATCATTGGACCGAACCAATTACGGACCGCCCCCGGACGCCCGACGGAGGACACTTTCGGGAATACCGCCGCTCCCCGTTGAACGGTCAGGATCGAGACAACCAGAACCGTTCGATACACGGTTGGGTCAAGCCCTCGAAGACGTTCGCCTTCGACCTACACGTCACGAACCTGTCACCAGTGGAACTTGGAGCGCTGCTGTGGTTGCTGATGCTCGATGAGGTCGAGAACCAGGGGAAGCCGCCTGAACAGCGGCGGCAACATTTTCACCGCCTCGGCGGCGGTAAACCGTTGGGCTTCGGCAGCGTCCGGCTGGAGATCGACAAACCGTATACTCACCTGCATGACGGCAACGGCTGGAAGCAATTCTATTCAACGCTCGATCCTTGCTCGCCTCCAGAAGTGGATCGCGAAGCGGCGATCGCCTCATTCCAGAAAGCCGTGATCGCAGCTTATGGTCCGAACCAAGCCTTTGACGATGTGTCCTTTATCAAGGCGTTCCTGCGAATGGCCGAAGGCTTCGCTGACATCCTGCCAATCCACTATCCCCGAGCGCGACAGCAAGGGCAGAGAGATCCTGTGCCGCCCCATCCCGAAGGACTGGCGTATCAGTGGTTCGTGGCCAATGAGCGCACGGGGGGCACTAATCCTGGACCGCAAGCGTGTCTTTCGGATCTGGCCGGCGATCGTGGGTTGCCAATGCCGGAGGCTCCGGGCTAAAGGAGAACACCAATGAAGGTCCTGCTTTGCCTTCTCTCGGACCAGCATATACCCAACCTGCTCTCCGTTCACCATTTCCGGCCGGATCGTCTGGTCCTCGTCGAAACGCCAACGATGCGGGGCAAAGCCAAGGATCTCCTGGCGGCACTCCAGCTCGGAGGATTGGATTTTGCTTCCGATGACCGGTGTCACGTCCAGCCGCTTGAGGCGGAAGATACCCTCGATTCCGTGCGCAAGTGCCTTCAGCATGCCCACGGGCGCTTTCCTGCGGAAACATGGATCGTCAACCTGAGCGGCGGCACGAAGCCCATGTCCATCGCCGCCTATGAATTCTCCAAGGAGGTCAGGGCCTCTCCCATTTACGTCAATATTCAGAAACCGAACGTCATGCTGAACCTAGACGGCCTCGACCCAGAACCCTGCATCTATCGGCCCACCATCCGGGAGTT
>JBAUOX010000574.1:0-1871 GCA_049579985.1 Isosphaeraceae bacterium
TCACGATTCCTCGGACAATTCGTCCAGCGATGCCTCGGAGGCGGCGTTCTGGGTTCGGATCTGCTCGAGGTTGCGCCGCAATACCCCGAGCTTGTCGTTGCCGGTGATGTACTGGCAATAGGGAAGAACCAGTTGGATGAGCTCGGAATCCCCGGGCCCCAGATCGTCGACGGCCTGTTTGACGATTTCCAGAAAGCGGTCCAGTCCTTCGTCCGGGAAGTGGCCCCGGGTCAGCAACACTTTGAGCTGGGTCAAAGGCGAGGGGTGCAAGGCCACCGCCGCGGTCGAGGCCGAGGCCGAGCTACCGGAGGCGTTTCGCGACGACTGTACCAGGGACGCGGTCCGATCACCGGTGACGGCCACCTCGCGATCGCGATCGCGGGAGCGGGGCGATTCGGCGTCGCGGCCGCGGCGACTGGCCTCGATGGCCTGGACAAGTTGCTCCTGCGCCTCGGCGACGTAGGCGGCCCAGTCTGTCGAATAGTCCTGACGGAAGGCCTCGATGTAGCCGGGTTCGTACTGCCGGGAGAGCCACTTCAACTGGTGGAAGACGCGGTGCCCCAGGGCCTGGAGATCCTCGGTCGTGTCGGTTTCGCGGTCGTGGGCGGCCTGGTAACAACGGAAGCGACCGATCCAGACTTTGAGCCGGGCATACTGCTCGAGCTTGCCCAGCGCGGGGAAGCCATTGAGTCCGGCTTCGACCTCGTGGGCCAGGAGCTGGAGCTGTCCGCCCGGGAAATGCCCCTCGGCGTCCCAGAGCATGCGGTCAAGGGCTGCGAACTGCTCGGCGAGCTCGGGCTGCAGCCGGTCGAGCTCGCGGCGGAGCTGGCGATACTGATCCAGGGCCGTGCGGAGCTCGCGCCGGGCTTCCTCCACCTCGCGGGTTACCTCCTCGAGATCGGCCCGCGCCTGCTTCTTCGTACGCTCGATCTCGGCCTGGGACGTGGCGATCAACTGTTCCGCGTCGGTCTGCGATTCCAGTGAGGACTTGAATTGCGCCAGCTTCCGCACCAAATCTTTGAGCAAATGCTCATCCGTATCGGCCTGCTCGATCGCCCGCAAACTTGCGGGCCGAACCGTCCGTAACCGCTCGACGGCCTGCCGGGCGGCAAGCTCCGTCGACCGAAACTGGTCGGCCGCCTGCTGCGTCTCGCCTTCAATCTTCCGCGCTCGTGTCTTCGCTTCGGCCTGCCGGACTAGCTCCGCAAGCCGCTCCAGGGCTGGGGTCATGATAATCTCTCTCATCGGACTTCGATATTGAATTTGCGTAGACGACTCTATGGTTTGAATATGAATGTTCATTAAATACGACGATCTCGGAGGACCTCGCTCTTTCTGGCGTTTCCTCCATTTGCATGATACACCCGCGACGGCCAAAGGAGAACCCAGGGGCGTGCGAGTCGAGCCCCGCCGGCCGGCAACCCTGGCACTCTTGCAGGCAACCCAAGAAAAAGAGACTGTGGCATCGCTACCGGGGCCGATTCGAAGATCGCTCGGAAGAAACAGAGAGAATCGACTTGGGACCCGCTCAATGCCTCCGAGTTGGCCCCCAACTCGGCGAACGGCTTGATCCCAAGCCTAATTGCGTGGGCCAAGTCCCAACCGCCCGGTAACGTTGCTACAGTCTCCGATAGTAACGCTATTTATTGCATTTCCTGTTGCCAGCTCAGCGAGCAAGCAGGCCGGCATCGAGCAGGAAGGTCGAGCCGGTGATCGACCGGGCGCGGGCCGAGGCCAGGAAGACGACGGCCGCGGCAACGTCATCCGGCTCGATCCAGGGCATGGAGAGCAGGTTGCCGGCCGACCGCTCGGCGATCTGGCGGGGCGTCTGGCCCTCGAGCATGGCCAGGCCGTCGTTCATGGGCGTGTTG
>JBAUOX010000575.1:0-2095 GCA_049579985.1 Isosphaeraceae bacterium
AGAGAACTCTGTTTCCCAAATCGTAGCAGTCAAGACAAGCAGTGCGACATCCGAGCAACTAGCAGGCGTCGCCGACATCGTCCTCTTCTATGCGAAGAACAGGGAACTCTTGAAGTATCGGCAGCTATACACCGAAACACCGAAAAGGTTCTTGGTGAGGAAGGCACGACGCAATACACCTGGCTCGTTTCCAAGGATCGCGAGTTTCGCCGGAGGCTTACTGACGACGACAGAAATAATCTCGACGAACTCGCAAAGGATTTCGACATATTTGCCGACGATAATCTGACGAGCCAGCGGCCTCCCGGCGACTTCCCTGTTCCCTATCAAGGTCGCGACTTTCGCCCCGGAAAGGGGTATTGGAAAACGCATTTTGAAGGATTTACACGTCTGGCTCTCGCCGGGCGATTGGAGCCCATCGGCAATTCACTCATGTATCGGCGACTTCTCAGCGATTTCAGCGTCTCACCAATCAACAATATTTGGCGAGACGTACTCATGACGGGCTTCTCTGAAAGCAAGGTCTACGTCGTCCAAACGTCGTCGAAGATCGTCGAGCGATGCCTTCTCATGACGACCGATCCGGGCGACTTGGTGCTCGATCCAACCTGCGGTAGCGGCACCACCGCTTACATGGCCGAGCAATGGGGCCGGCGCTGGATCACGATCGATACGAGCCGAGTTGCCCTGGCTCTCGCCCGTACCCGATTGATGTCAGCGAGATACCCCTATTACCTGCTCGCCGATTCGCCCGAGGGGCTTCAGAGGGAAGTCGAGCTGACAGGCCAAGAGCCGCCGAGCTACACGACCACCAAGGACATTCGCAAAGGCTTCGTCTACAAGTGAGTCCCCCACATCACTCTCAAGTCGATCGCCAACAATCCCGACATCCGCGAAGGCTTGACCCGCGCCGAGATCGACGCCGCGATCCGCCGTCACGCCGAGACCGAGATGCTCGTTGACCTCCCCTACGAAGACAAGAACCGAATCCGGGTGAGCGGCCCGTTCACGGTCGAGAGCCTGTCGCCCGACCGGATCGTCTCGACCGACGAGGAACGGCCCGCATCCGAGCTGGTCGGCCAGAAGCACCCGGGCCGAGTGAACTTCGCGACGATGATCCTGGACAACCTGCGGAAGGCGGGGGTGCAAAACACGTTCAAGAACGAGCGGCTCAAGTTCGACCGCCTAGAGTCGCACGCCGGGACCTGGATTCACGCCACGGGTGATTACACCAACGGCGACGGCAAGACCCGCCGCGTCGCCGTGACGATCGGCCCTGAGTATGGGACCGTTACCCCCCAGCAAGTCAAGGAAGCCGTTGCCGGCATCGGCTTCGACATCCTGATCGTATGCGGCTTCGCCTTTGACCCGCACGTCTCGGAGGAAGCCAAGCGCTACGGCAAGCTCACGGTGCTCCCGGCTCGGATGAACCCCGACCTCTTGATCGGCGACACCCTCAAGAACACCGGGGTCGGCAACCTGTTCATGATCTTCGGCGAGCCCGACATCGCCATCACCCGCGACCCTGATGGCAAGGTCGTTGTCGAAGTGAAGGGGGTCGATGTCTACGACCCGACGACCGGCCAGATCCGGAGTTCATCGACCGACGACATCGCCTGCTGGTTCATCGACACCGACTACAACGGCGAGTGCTTCTTCGTCCGCCACGCCTACTTCCTTGGCGCCGACGACCCCTACGCTAAACTCAAGGGGTGCTGTCGCGCCAGTGCCAAGGATTTCCACGAAATCCGGGCCGTTTTCACGCGGGGAGTGGCTTGAGTCCCCCCCTGGATCAGCTCGGGGCTATTGAAATAGAGGCGTCTGTCTTGGTGAAGTGACTGAAGGGGCTCAACTGATCACTCTTCCGGAAAGGGCGCCTCGATGGATCATGCTACTGGCTTCAGACTCCTCTCGGCAACGCATTGTGCGACCTCCTTGCTGCCATTGACCGTTCGCTTGATCCCGGTGCTCACCGAGATCGGCCGCCTGATCGTCGGCTTCCGCAGGGCCACGCTGACTCCCCAAGTCTGCCACCAGTTCGAGACTCAGTTGCTCGCCCAGCTTCGAGAACTGTGGCGGATCATCGTCGATTGGA
>JBAUOX010000576.1:0-4286 GCA_049579985.1 Isosphaeraceae bacterium
TTCCGAGCGCAGCGTCTCGTTTCGCTACTTCCATGCCATGAAGCTCACAGCCCGCGTTGCCCACGAGAGATTGACCCGGATCTGCTTCATCGATTATGACCGTGAGATGGCGCTTGTGGCCGATCGAAAGAATCCCGAGACCGGCGAGCACGAAATCCGGGGCGTGGGCCGCCTGAGCAAGATCCGGGGCACCGATGATGCTGAGTGCGCGCTGGTCGTTAGCGATCCCTATCAGGGACTGGGACTGGGCACCGAGCTGCTCAGCCGTCTTCTCCAGGTGGGCCGTAATGAGAACATCAACCGAATCTTTGGCGACATCCTTCCGGAAAACATCGAGATGCAGCGCATCTGCGAGAAACTCCACTTCGAGATGACCCATAATGTCAAGGAATCGCTGATCCGAGCATCGACCAAGCTGTGATCCGAGCCGAACAAGATGAGAAGCGGTTTCGTTCAATACGGTGGATAAACGCCCCACGCTTCACGCCCCCATCCTTAGCAAATCCTTCATTGCACGCTCTTCTATTGTTCACAATAGATAATCTTGAATGCTTATAGGATATGCGGTTATAGTCGCGACCCTGGGTGCCATCGCCGACGCTGAAGTCATCTCGGCCGACAGTTATTGAGCTTGCCTCTCAGAAGGATTCCCGCCATGTCGATCGTCAAGAGGATATTCGTGGTCGTGATCGCCGTTGCTTCTTCGCTTTGCACCGGGTTTCGGGCGGCCGCCGATGAGCCGCCGACCGGCGGGAGCGAGCCCTGTGTTGCGCCGGTGGCAGTCGTCCAGACCGAGCCGGTTCCCAGCCGGGGCGACGCGGCCGACGATCCGGCGATCTGGGTCCACCCCGGCGATCCCGCACTGAGCCTGGTTCTGGGCACCGACAAGAAGGGCGGGCTGAACATCTTCGACCTCGAGGGGAAACGCCTGCAGATTGTCTCCGACGGCGCACGGCCCAACAATGTCGACGTGCTCTATGACGTTCCGTTTTCCGGATCGACGGCGGACCTGGCGATCGCCGGGACCAGAAGCAAGGCCAAGGCCGGAGTCGCTATCTGGCGCATTGATGCGAGAACACGGCAGCTCTCCGAGCTTGGGCCTGTGCCCGCGTTCACAGTCTTCGGCGGCGGCGAGCCCTACGGCTCGTGCGTCTATCGGAGCCCGCGCGATAAGGCGTTCTACGTGTTCATCACGAGCAAGGAGGGCGACGTCGAGCAGTATCGCCTCGATACTTCGGGCAAAGAGGCGATTCGCGGGATGCCGGTCCGCACGCTCCATCTGGGCTCGACGACCGAGGGCTGTGTCGCCGACTTCGACCTTGGCTGCCTCTACGTCTCCGAAGAGAATGTGGGCATCTGGAAGTACGGGGCAGAGCCGGACGCCGGCTCGACACGCACATTGGCGGCCCGCGTCGGCGAGCATGGTCTGAAAGCCGATGTCGAGGGTCTGACCATTTATTACGCCTCGGGCACCAAAGGGTACCTCATTGCATCCAGTCAGGGAGCCAGTACCTTCAAGGTCTACGAGCGCGACGGGACGAACGCCTTCGTGCAAACCATCGACCCCGGCGGAGATTCGCGCCTGGACGTTGGCGAAACCGACGGGATCGACGTTACCAATGTTGCCACCTCGAGCAGGTTCCCGCGCGGGCTCTTCGTTTGCGACCTGGTTCAAAGCTGGGTAACAAAAACCGGAGCGAGTGATCTTTTCTAAAATGCCTGCTTCCTCCATGTTGGCGTCGTTTGTCCGCACAAACTGTGTTTCATGAAGGAAGCAGACATGGATTGTCAGGCTACTTTGTCTATCTCGGTCACGCAATGTGATCCCACTTCGGCTACGACTCCGCTTCACTGGCCAGCTCCGACAACTGTTCATGTTTCTTGTCCGGCTAAGCAGCTGGCGCCTCAGCAAAGGCAAGGGTTGACGTTTCCGACAAAAGTTTTCTGAGCTTAGTTTTCGGCGCAAGTTAGTGGAAAATCTGAATTTACGTCCATTTTTCTCTTGACTTTCGTAGGACGCAACTATAGACTTAACCATATTCTGAAACAGGAGTTGCGCCCGTTATGATCCACATGGTCGACCCCCGACAGAATCGCCTCTTCGACCCCTTCCAGGGCGTCATATCCCCTGCCGGTCAACGGATCATCGCCGAGGGTTGGCAGGGGGTCTTTCGGCATGCCCTCCTGGAAGTGATGCCCGTTGGCGAATTGGCCGAGAATTTCAGTCGGGAACTGGGCGCCCCCACCAAGGAACTGTACTCGATGGCCGGCCTGGTCTTCCTGGCCGACTTCTTCGGCTGGACCGCCCAAGAGGCCGTCGAGGCTTACATCTTCCGGAGCGACGTCCAGTACGCCCTCAACCTCGAGCCCGGCGTCACAGTCTCGACGCGCACCGTCGAACGCTATCAGAAGTTGTTTCGCGAAGACGAACTGGCCACCCGAATCTTCCACGACGTGACCACTCGGCTGGCCGAGCTGCTGGAACTCGACATCTCCTGCCAGCGGCTGGACTCGACCCACGTCTTTTCTCACATGGCCAGCTTCGGTCGCACCAAGCTGATGGCCGTGGCGATCAAGCGGTTCCTCACCCAGGTCAGGCGTCACGATCCTGAGTTGTACGCCGCGCTGCCTGAGGAGTTCCGTCGCCGCTACGAGCCGGCGGAGTCGCAACTGTGCTCCGCAGCCAAGGATGCCGAAGCGCGACAACGCTCGCGGCAGCAGGCGGCTGAGGATCTGCTGTGGGTCATCGAACGCTTCGCCAATTGTGCCGACATGACGGGCCGCTCGACCTACAAGGCCCTGATCACAATCTTCAGCCAGCAGTGCGCGGTGAGCGCGGGCAAGGTCGTGGTGAAGGCCAAGACCGGCGGGGACTGCATGCAGAACCCATCCGACCTCGACGCCACCTACAACGCCCACAAAGGCCAGGGCTATCAGACGCAGCTCGCCGAGACGTGCAGCCCGGAGAACGAGGTGCAGTTGATCACGGGCGCCCTGCCGCAGAGTGCCGCGGAGCCCGACGGCGGGGCGGTGGTGCCGATGCTCGATCAACTCAAAGAGTCGAAATTGTTGCCCGAGGTGATGCTGGCCGACACCCTCTACGGCGGCGACGAGAACGTGCAGGCGGCCGAGGACCGCGGCGTGGAGTTGGTGGCGCCGATTCCCGGCCGCGAGCCGGAAATCGACCCGGCAACGCTGACGCTCGACGACTTCGCCGTGGACGAACGAACCGGGCGGGTGGAAGCCTGTCCGCAAGGACACACGCCGCTGGTGGTCGAGCGGAACGAGGAAGCGGGCACGACGCGGATCGAGATGGCGCCGGAGGTCTGCGGGGGATGCCCCTTCCGCAACGCCTGCCCGATCCACAAGACTCGAGACGGCCGCTACACCTTGGAGCTCACCGACACGGCCCATCGTCTGGCGGGTCGGCGGCGGGAACAAGAGACCCCGGTGTTTAGGGAGCGGTACGCGCGACGCTCGGGCATCGAGTCGACCAACAGCGGCTTGAAGAATCGGCTGGGATTGAAGCGGCTGCGGGTGCGGGGTCGCGGCAGCGTGTTCCGTGTGATCCTACACAAAGTGGCAGGCTGGAACGTGCTGCGGGCGGCGGCAGCGCAGAAGATGCGCGCGTGGGTGAGCGGTCAAGTGGCCCAGACGCTGAAAGGGGGAGAATCTGGGCCAAATGAGCGGCTTTGCGCCCCCGTTTTGCGGCGGTGGGACGACTTCCAGACGGTTCTTCGGGGCTCTCACGGCCGTCCGCATGATTTTGGAGGCTCGCTCGCCGCTTGAGTAGAAATCATGGAGTTCTCACACGCGGGCTTCTGTCGGAAACGTCAGGATTCGCATTTCCCCTATCGAGTTTTCGTTCTCTGGTAAATTCCGCTCGGACGATCGGCCTCAAGCTCGGCGGCTCGAGAACATCTACGAGATACTCGGCGATTTCCGAATGGAGGTCCCTGCAGAATCCTTGGAACTGAGACGCGAGTAGTACGGCACATGCTTGATTGATCTGATCGGTCGTATACCTTCTGCCCCGTCCCTTCCCGCCTACCGAAGCATGAGCGTTCTCCATCTGATCCAGAGCAACCGCCAGCGACTTGAACCATCGGCGGAGGGCTTTCGACGGCATAACTAGCCTCGCCGTGAGTCTCGCCACAATTCCATGTCCCCGATTATCCTTTGCGCTTCGTGTGTTTGCAATGAGAGCACGTTGACAGTTCGTCTTCCAGGCGAGGGCATCTGTGGCAAGGCCGCTTCGCCTCGTCCGTCATGGATGAAGACCACCT
>JBAUOX010000577.1:0-1523 GCA_049579985.1 Isosphaeraceae bacterium
GTCTTCATGAAACGACAATCAAGCTGACTTGCGGCAGCTCCAGGCCGGCGGGGCCCAGCCACGCTTCGACTGCCTTATCGGGGGCCGACCGTCAGGCCGGGGCCCCGGGCGAAATGGCCGTGAGCCTGTCATGGACTCTTGCGTCATGGGTCGGCTGGTGTAGAATACTAAGGCCCCATCACGGTAAGCACGTCCTTATCACCGTGTTCTCGGTAGTGCGGCTCTTGGGCCTGGGACGCTTGGTGGGCGCGATCTGCGTCTGGAACGAACGTTGAAGGCATCAGGCTCGCGACCGATCTCGTCTCTGGAGGGATTCCGTAACGCGTTATCAACTCCCGATTTGCCGGGACAGCTTGTTGTCCGGCACCAGTTCGCTGCCTGGGCATTGGTCCTGGCCTCGGCGACTGTCTCTTGGGCGGAGACCAGCGTTCATGTCGCATAAGGTGTTCGAGTCTTCTCCGGTTCGGATCATCGGCAGCCGTGAGTTGCACCAGAATCTACCGGGCATTCTCAGGGAGCTGGAAAACGACAAGGCGCGCTACGTGCTGACGGTCCATGGCAAGCCTCGCGCGGTCCTGATCGGAGCCGAGCCTTATCTGAACATGATCCTCGAGGGCAAGCGCCCGAGCGAAGCGCTCGTGGGCCTCCAGCTCACCGCGTTACTGGGCGGCAGCCTGGATTCCCACTCGCTGGACGACCTCGAGCGGGCGCTCGATCATCGAGCCGATTGAGAACAATGCCTCGCCTTCCTCGTTCGCGATCTCGATTTCAGCCTCCGGCCGGCTCTTCGCCGACCGCGGCGGGCTCGCTGGGCGGTTGACTCCCGCCGATCGCCGCTCGGGTGCGGAGGTAATGCACGACCGGGGGCAAGACTGAAAGGACGATGATGGCGATGATCACCAGATGGAAGTTCTGCTGAACGGTTTCCAGTCCCCCGAACCACCACCCACCCAGCAAGAAGAGCAGCACCCAGGCAATACCGCCCGTGATGTTGTAGACGGCGAACCGGGCGTAGGTCATCCTGCCGATCCCGGCCACGAACGGCGCGAAGGTCCGGATGATGGGCATGAACCGGGCCAGGAAGATCGTCACGCCGCCGTACCGCTCGTAAAACGCGTGCGCCTCGAGCAGGTGTTTTCGGTTCAGGAGCCAGGAATCATCGCGTGCAAACACCTTGGAGCCCAGATAGGCGCCGATCGCGTAATTGATCGCATCGCCGGCGACGGCGGCAGCGATCAGGAGCAGGCCAAGCAGGCCCAGGTTGATTGGCGATCCAGGAGCCGCGGCCACGGCTCCGACCGCGAAGAGCAGCGAGTCACCCGGGAGAAACGGCGTTGCCACCAGTCCGGTCTCGGCAAAGATGATCCCGAAGAGGATCGCATAAAGCCAGGGCCCCACCTGGTGGGCCAGGGTATTGACCGAGGCGGGACTCAGGTGCACCAGGGTGTCAAAAAGCTGCCTGATCAGTTCCATCATCGACTCCGTGGGTCTGCCGGCCCGTTCCGATCAATCCGGCAAGAGCG
>JBAUOX010000578.1:0-3978 GCA_049579985.1 Isosphaeraceae bacterium
TGCTTAGCACTTGCTGTCGGTCGGCAAACCGACGCGATGTCTTCTCTTGCTCGATGGCACATTACAGGTGAGAAACACGCCGCCACTTTTGGCCGACAAGCACTTCCAATTGTGTGGGATTTCTCAGAAGTATCGGTTCTTTCGGATTCTACCGGTGGTTTCCCGGGAGCACTTGAGTGGGTGACCAGAGTCTGCGAAGCGAATGGCAAGGCAATGATGGCCCCGGGCCATGTTGAAAAAGCTAGCGCAACATCCCTTCCACTGCCCGACGACACTGCGAATGCCTTTATCACCGATCCACCATACTACGATGCAATTACATATTCTTACTTGTCTGATTACTTTTATGTCTGGCTTCGGCGAATTTTGGCAACTAACTTCCCCAAGCTCTTCAGCGATGCCCTGGTTCCGAAGGACGAGGAAATCGTCGTTGATCCGCCGCATAAGTCGAGCAACTCACATAAGACGTCGGCGTTTTACGAAAGTGAGTTAGCGAAAGCCTTTGGCGAAGGACGGCGAGTTCTCCGTCCCGACGGCATCGCCACCGTAGTCTTCGCCAGCAAGACCACGGCGAGTTGGGAAGCCATTTTGAAAGCCGTCGTTGACGCAGGTTGGACTATCACCGGCTCTTGGCCGATTGACACAGAGATGGAAGCGCGAGTTTCGGCGCAGGGGCAGGCGCGACTCGCCTCCTCCGTCCACCTGGTTTGCCGCCCGCGTGAGAACTCGGATGGCTCGGTCCGCACCGATGAGGTCGGCGACTGGCGCGACGTTTTGACCGCGCTTCCCCACCGTATTCACGAATGGATGCCTCGACTCGCGGCAGAAGGCGTGGTCGGTGCGGACGCTATATTCGCCTGTCTCGGCCCGGCCCTCGAGATCTTCAGCCGCTACAACCGGGTCGAAAAGTCCGACGGGTCCGTTGTCCTGCTCCGCGAATTCCTGGAGCACGTCTGGGCCGCCGTTTCGAAGGAGGCCCTCTCGATGATCTTCAAGGACGCCGACGCGAGTGGCTTTGAACCCGACGCCCGCTTGACCGCCATGTGGCTCTGGACTGTGCGACCGGATCCTTCTGGAACCAACGGCAACGGATCACCTGAGGAAGGGGCCGATGAGGGCCAGGATGCTGAGGATGAAGATCCGCAGGACCGTCCAATCGCGGGCGGGGGCTACGTCATCGAGTTTGACGCGGCGCGGAAGATCGCCCAGGGGCTGGGGGCCAATCTCGAAGCCCTGAAGTCGGTTGTCGAGGTCAAGGGCAAAACAGCACGACTTCTCCTCGTTTCTGAACGGGAGCCATTCCTGTTCGCAAGGCCGGGGTCTCCACAGCCAGTGAGTCAACCGACCCCGCCGACAGGCACTCTCCAGACCACGAGGCGCAGCAAGTCAAAACGTCCAGCCAAAGGTCAGCGGTCGTTCGGCGTGAATGAAGAGGAGGGGCTCAGCTCGCAGCCTGCCATGCAGCGCGAAGCCCGTTCCGATGTCTCGCCCCACGGTGCGAACTCACCAGAGTACAGAACCGCAGAGACCGTACTCGACCGGATCCACCAGTCCATGCTTCTGTTCGCCCGCGGTCGAGCCGACGCCCTGAAGCGGTTCCTGGTCGATGACGGCATCGGCAAGGACGCCCGGTTCTGGAAACTGGCCCAGTCGCTCTCGGCCCTGTACCCGCCGGGAACTGACGAGCAGCGCTGGGTTGATGGAGTGCTCGCGAGGAAGAAGGGGCTCGGGTTATGATATCCCTTTTGCCCGGCATTCCACACTCATAGGCGCTTCAGTATGTACTCAAGAATATCGATCAAGAGTTTTCGGGGAATCGGGTCGCTCGAGGTCGATGGACTTCGCCGAATCAATCTGATCGTGGGGCGAAACAACTCGGCCAAGACGTCATTACTCGAAGCCCTATTTCTTCTCGGTGGTGCGACGAATCCTCAGTCCCCGACCTCGCTCGGTCAGTTGCGAGGTCAGCGGTGGGGTGGAACTCCTCCCGATCCAGTCTGGCGGCCCCTATTTCGCAATCTAGACCCTAGAACTCCGATCGAGATCATGGGGCAACGAGTCGAGGAACAACGCGGAAGGAGTCTAAAGATCGAGGCCCTTGAGGTATCCACTTTTGCCGACTCCTACGAACCGTCTTTGGGGGGGGATGCCGGTGTTTCTGCCGCAACTCAGGACTTCGACATCGGAAGTCTGAAACTTCGCTACGTAGGGGCTGTCGGGCTCGAGGTCATCACGAGCGCGATTTTCGACCCCATGTCCGGAAACATCAATGCGTCGAGTAAGGATAGAGACGACTTGGTGCGAACCACAATGCTGTCGGCACGCGCCTATTCAAGTCTGAAGCGGGACGCTCAGCAATTCAGCTTTCTTCTTAAGATTAAACAAGAGCACGACGTCCTCGATGGGATCCGCATCATCGACTCGAGCGTGCAGCGAATCGAAGTCGTCTCGGAACCGAGCGGCCCGTCAATTTATCTGGACGTCGGTCTCGAGACGCTCGTGCCCCTCGCCGTAGGTGGGGAGGGCCTCGTTCGCCTATTCTCCATCATCGTGGAACTGACGGCGTCAAGAAATGGTGTACTCTTGATTGACGAGATCGATAACGGCCTCCATCACTCGGTAATGGCAGACTTATGGCACGTCTTGGGAGAGTTGGCCGAGAAACACAACGTCCAGGTGTTTGGAACCACGCATAACGACGACATGATGCGATCGGCTCTGGAGGCGTTCGCCGGAAAGGAGGGCATGCTCGGACTCTTTCGGATCGACAAGCGGGGCGACCGCCATGTCATGGTTAGCTACAGCGAAGAGGCGATGAAGGGAATTCTCGAGGATGCCTTCGAGGTGCGCGGATGAGCCCGACCAATGACATCACGAAGGCGGGAGTCAAGTTACTCATCGTCGAGGGGCGTGACGAGCAATTGTTTTTCGACGCCGCCCTGAGGGATCATCTCGGGCTCACCGATATCCAGATCATGGCCGTCGGCGGGAAGACCCGGCTAACCCGGAGTCTCGAAATCCTGGTCAATGATATTCTTTTCCCAACGATTCCATCTTTGGCAGTGGTTCGAGACGCTGATTCCCCGATCGGTGTTGCGGCGACGCCCGTCGGGGCGATCTCGGAGGCCGACAAGGCTTTTCAATCCGCCTGCGGCTCTCTGAGGCACGTCAATCTCTCCTGCCCGGGCGCGCACGGCCAGTTTGCCGAGGGCCCGCCCCGAGTGGGCATCTTCATCGTCCCGAATGGAACCGATGATGGAATGCTCGAAACTCTCTGCCTCCACTCCGTATCGACTCGACCTGAGTTCGCATGCGTGGACGCCTATTTCCAGTGCCTTCAGGCGCACCAGATTGCCCCGAAAAGCCTCCACAAAGCACGGGCCCATGCCTGGCTTGCGTCGCGACCGGAGCCAGACAGGCGCGTCGGCGAAGCCGCTCAGGCCGGCTACTGGCCCTGGGATTCCCAGGCGTTTGATGACCTGTGGGCTTTTCTCCGGTCGATGTAACCGAGGACGACCAGAGGGACTGATGACCCCAGAGAATCTCACCCAGCGCTGGCGCAGTCATCTCTTCCGCATTCTCGAGCGGCCGGAGGTGGGCAAGCCGTTGCAGTCAGCCGCACTGGCCGGGAAGCTGGCACTCTGGACCAGCGAGCTGACCAGCGCGGTTGTGGAAACGTGCGCCGCAATGGGATGGAGAGCTGCCGCCAAGGGGTATCTTGGCCAGGTGCTGCCTGTCGCACGCGGGGAGTATCTCGCCCTCGACGTCGTCGCGTTCGCTGACTCCTCCGCGCGCTGGCCGTTCCCGATCGCCGTCTTCGAGCTGGAAAACAGCCCGGTTGATGACCTGGTCGGCTATGCGCTCTGGAAAGTCCTGTGCGTCCGCGCGGCGGCGCGGTTCGTCTTTGCTTACCGTCGCGACGGCGAAGCAGGCGTCGCGCTGATCGGCCACCTGACCCAATCCGTCATCGGCGGCTTT
>JBAUOX010000579.1:0-26344 GCA_049579985.1 Isosphaeraceae bacterium
GACGAACGTCGTCACCTCCAATTGGCGGAGGTTTGCGCTGAGCTTCTCCGCCTTCGCACGGCTGTCGAGGAACACGAGACGCTTTTCCCCTCGATGGAGCCGAGAAATCACCACAGCGGCGTTTTCAAGAGACCCCACGTAATCCAACGTGACCTCGGCCTGACTTCTCGCGGCTTCTTCAGGCCGAAACACCCGGCGTGGTCCGCGGCACGAACCAGAGATCCACTCGAGTAACGCCTCCGGGTTGCCCACGGTCGCGGACAACCCGATTCGCTGAATCTCGCGACCTGCAATCCGCGAGATCCGCTCCAGGACAGACAGGAGATGCCAGCCGCGGTCATCCCCGGCGAAAGCATGAATCTCGTCGACGATGACCAGGCGAAGGTTCGAGAAGAGGCTCCTCGAGTCGATGGTGGCCGAGACCAAGATCACCTCCAGTGACTCGGGGGTTGTCAGCAGACAATCCGGCGGTTCGCGCAGGATCCGTCGACGTGTTGCCTGTTTGACGTCTCCATGCCAGAGCGTCGATCGCCTCCCAAGCAATGAGCAATAGCGCTCAAGCCTGACGTCGAGGTTATTCAGCAACGCCTTGATTGGACAGATGTAGAGAATGCTCAGTCCTGACCATCCTTCGGTGAGCATGCGCGACATCGCGGGAAAGAAGGCGCTCTCGGTCTTCCCTCCCGCGGTGGGTGCCAGGACGACCAGGTGGTCACCCGCAAGCACCGAAGGGATCACTGCATCCTGAAACGGCCGCAATTCGCGCCAACCTAGATGTCTGTTTCGTAAGTCGCTAGCCAGTTTTCTTGGTCTGCCGCTTATACGGCCTGGGTGGGTATAGGAGGCGTTCAAACTGTTGGGGCCTTGGACTAAACCACGCGCGCCCTTGCCGTTGTTGACGGCGGGTTTGACTGAACGGAGTTCCCCGCACCAGCGGTGTCCCGGTGTAAGTCCAACGGTACGGATGGGCATGACGCCGGTTATAGTCTTCGACATACCTGAGCAGTCGCGTCTCGAAATCTGCCATCGCAGCGAAATCGCCTCGCTTCAAGAACCGCCGTCCGAACACGCTGAACCATAGTTCCACTTGGTTGAGCCAGGATCCATGGATCGGGGTGAAATGGAACACATGCTTGTGGGTTGGGTCCGTCAGAAAGGCTCGCCGTTGTTTGCCTGTCTGCAAGACCGCCGCTTCGAAAGGGACGTCGCACAGTTGAGCGATGACACGGCAGACTTCCAGGCTCCAGTGGGTATTGAGGTTATCCAACACCCAGTCAAAGCCCTTGATTTGAGGGAACTGCCCGGCCACGTGATCCAAGTGTGTCGCAAAGTCCACACTGGTTCGAGTCGGTCCCAAGTCGCCAATGAGTTCACCAGTCGGTACGATCAACGAGGCGATCAGAGCGCGTGTCCCATATCGGATGTAGTCTTGCTCACGTCGCTCGGGCTTGCCGGGCACAGCCGGTTGTGTGGGGTGGGGACGGCCCAATGCTTGCATTCCCGTCTTTTCATCACAGCAAATCACCAATCGACCTTGTTGGTACATCATGGGAGCCTCGATATACAACTTGCAAATCTCTTGAGCCTTGGCCTCGAAGTCGGGGTCGTGGCTGTTGAGCCAGTAAACACTGCGGTGCGGTTTCAGGTCGGCCTCGTCAAGAATCCTCCAGATCGTCGAGCGACTCATGGCCAAGTCATGAGCATTCCGGTTGATCAGGGTGGCGGCCAAGTCATCCCAGCGCCCACCGAGTGGCGGGACAATCCTGTTGATCGGTCGTGCTGCTGGCCAGAGAGATCACATCGAGCCGTACCGAGGGGGAAAATCGCCGCGGTCGACCCGACCGCGGCTGATCTTGCAGACCGGCCAATCCGTCCACCAGGTAGCGGCTTCGCCACACCGCGACGGTGTGGCGATCGCACCGAAACTCAGCGGCGATCTGGAGGTTGCAGGGATGGTCCTCGGCGGCAGCCCGAAGAATCAGTCGGCAGCGAAAGGCCAGGGCCTGAGGCGTGGAACTGGCCCGGACTAAGGCCTCGAGTTGGGCACGCTGTGGATCGGACAGACGAATAACGTCCGAGAAAGGCATCGGCATGGCGAACATCCGCGCTCTTGGGGACCAAGGGTGATCTTTGTGCAAGAACTACCTCTTTCCCACAAACTGCCTGAATAGTCCAGATCAATCAAAACTGAGGAACGAGTTGCGAAATGGACATCTAGGTTGAGTAAGACGCCAGCGATGTAAGGTTGCTAAATCTCCGGCCGTGATCGTTCTAGTTCGCAGTAGCTGTCCAAGGCCTGGGTAAACGAGTTTAGAGCGTTTTCATGCTGATTCAGGTCGAGCTGGACCATGCCAAGGTTATTCAGCGTTCCTGTTATGTCTTCTCGGTACATTTCAACGTCACCACGCGCTAGCTTGCGCAGGCTTGCTAACGCCTCCAAGTGACAGTCACGCGCACCCTCTAGATCGTTGAGTTCGCGGCGAACGTTGCCAAGGTTGGAGAGGGTCGTTGCCACGTCGACCTGATACGCTTCCGGACACGTCTGCGCCAGGTTCCGGCGGATGGCCAACGCCTCGGTGAGGCTTTCCCCTGCCGCAACCGGTTCATTGAATTCGCGCTGCAGGTTCCCGAGGAGACTCAAGGTCTGAGCGACTTGGGACTGATAGACTTCTGGTCGCGTCAGCGCCAGGCCACTGTAGATCGCGACCGCCTCGGCGAACCCTTGACGCGACGGCGACAGCTCCCCTAGCGCGTGATGGCCGATGGCCTTGAGCCTCGTCAAAAACGCTTGCAAGGCGAGGTCGCCGAGATCCACGGCGAGTTTCCCGGCATGATTAGCAGCCGCGAGGCCTGTTTGGATGGCCCGACGTTGCTGGTCCAGGGGATAATATGAGGCCAGCTCACAGCGCGGCCTGACGGCCGCAACCAAACTGGAAGACTGGGTCGATTACGCAATACGAAGCGATTGCGCGCCCTACAGTCTTGCCCAGTTTGACAATCTTGCTCAAAAAACAAGACTTTCCAGGTTAGTAGTGCAGAGGGCGAACCAAGGAAACAGGTAGAGAACAAAGATCGTCCCACCCTCTGCGGGGTCGAGCTGATCGAAGGGGAGGTCTGGCGGCTCTTTCCGGAAGACCATGGGATCACGGCGCACGAGTTGGAGGTAGTCGGCCACGGCCCGCCATGTGCCGTTGGAAGCCGACCCTCGGGCTCGGAGCAACTCGATAGCCCGATCCGGCGCCTCATTGCGGAGGTGGGCAATCCAGTAGCGCGCGAGGCTGGCCCAGTCGTCGGCCTCGACGAGTCTCTTCACGTCCGGGGCGTGAATGTCGTCTAGCTGGCGTGTCTCGCTCACGAGCGGACCCCCGCGGATGACCGTCGGTCGAGCCACCGCTTCAGACGCCAGCCACCGAACCACAGACCCATGATGATCGTGGGGCTGAAGAGGATGGCCGTCTTGATGCCCAGGTCGCGGTGGGGCTCCGGGAAAAAAGTCGTCACGAAGGCGGCGAAGGTCTGGGACAGGCCGATCCAGACGAGCAGCAGCGTGAGCATGAAGTTGTTTTCGTCGCGGCGGTCGGCCTCGCGCTGGCGTCGTCGATCCTCGGCCATCTCGGTCAGACTCATGGCCGTCATCAACCGGGTCTGGAGCAGCGCGGTGGCGCCATCGACGGCGCGCTCGAGCGGCTCGCTGTAGCCCAGCTCGGTCTGGATCTGCGCCAAGTTGCGGTTGGCATCGCGGAGACGGCCATCGAGGGCGGCGCGGCCGTGGCCATCGCCGAGCAGGTCGCGGTAGGCGACGAGGTTGGCGCGGTTGGCCTCGATGGTGGTGGCGATCATCCGCAGCCGGCCTGTCGCGTCGGTTACGTCGTGGCGGGCGCGCGTCGTGGCAGCGTTGCGCGCGACGGTCTTCGTGAGCGCTTCGGCGTCAGGGTCAATGCGAAGTGGGACATCCAGACTCTCGGCCAGCCGGTCCAGGCTTTCCTGTAGAGTCTTGAGAAGGCCTTTCAATATATCGGTTTCCGGCTCGATGTCCCTGGCCTGGTAGCGGATCTTGTGGTCACAGGTCTCGGCCAGCCAGAGTGCACCGTAGAGGCGGCGGGCGGCGGCGTCCTCGGCACGCTCGTCCTCGTCGTCGTCGCAGAGCAGGATGAGCCAGGTCGGGTCGTCGGTCGGAGCCCAGAGGGCGACACCCGGGCCGATGGGCCCACCGACGACGGCCGCGGGCCGCCCGCCGGTGAGGGTCGCCAGCAACGCCTCGGCCTCAGTGGCACGATCGGCAACCGGGGGCTCGACCCGCGCCAGGAGCACCGCTGTCTCTCCCAGGGCAGGCCCGAGTTTCTCGGGCCACGGGCACCGGGCGGCGACCTCGTGGCAGAACCGCGCCGCACTCTCGAGCGTACAGGCCGTTTCGAGGCGGGCCTGGTACAGTGCCACGAACGTATCAGGCTGGGCGCGCGGGAACCGGTCGGCGTCGGTGGATTCGTGAACGGTGCGGCCATCCCAGTCCCATCGGCCGGCCCTGCCCGCCCAGCCCTGCATAATGAGGCGCTGGGCCTCGAAGTCGGCCATAGGGAACGAGGCGTAACGGACACAGTGGGGCGCGACCAGGGAGCCGAGCCGGACGGATGTCGTGCTCATCATTGAGGGGCCTCGGCTCGGGTTCTGGCCTCGGCCGATTTCGGCTCGCCGGGCTCCGACTGCGCGTCTTTGGGCCGCGATCCTGGGAGCGGACGGAAATACTGCTCGATCGGCTTGAACGTTCGGTAAAGCCGATCGCGAGCGGCTGTGTGCTCGAGCGGCTCGGCCTTGGCATTGCCACCCAGGAGGAACTCGTCGAGTTCGCACGGCAATTGCTCGCCCAGGCCCGGGACACTGAGCAGGGCGTTGAGCATCACGCGAAAGTCGGCATCAAGCCGCATACGATCGATCGGCTCGGCTTCGGCCTCGAGCCGTTCCAAACGGTCGCGGATCGTCTGCGCCGCCGCGCCGGCCAGGGCGGGATTGTCGCGGCGTGCCGCTTCAATCGCGTCGGGATGGTTGCTCCACCATTGGTCCAGCCGGTCGCAAATCTCCTGAGGGCATCATGACAATCAGCTCCTTATCGAGGATCGGATTGCTCAACCTCCTGGAATCGCTGCCCCCGCGAGGTGAACACTTGCAGCGAGGGGTGGAAGAAAGCGCGCCGTCCCATCGAAGCATCTTCGTTGGTAGCAGGCCGGATATCAAACGGAATCACCTTCGGATTCCCTGAAGGGCTTCCTGTAGCAGATGGACAAGAAGCGTCGCTAAGGGCGACCGGCATGACCATTCCAACTCAAGCCCCCTGCCCTTGGACGCCGAAATTGACGGTCCATGATAAGACGGGTTTCACAAACGACTCTAAGTATGAGCCACGCATCAGCGATGCAACGACCATCCCAAGGCCTTACCCTCCCTAGCTAGAGGATGCATGGTGTGCGTTGCGGCGAACCGCCGTCAGAGTGCGTTCGATGCCGACCGGGGCGGGGGGCATCGCATCGATGCATAAGGCTCTGCACGTGCAGAGAAACGGCGCGAAACCAAGAGAAATCCCGCAAAATCCTGATAAAAGCCGGAAATCACGATCGTCGACGCGGCTTGACATAACGATCTGTGATCAAATCAGTTCCGGCAATTGCTGTCGCCGTAAACCTTCTGATTCTTTGATCCAACGCGTGGGGGCTGTTTCATTACCCATCATAAAGCTTCGAGAGACGTTTCCAGATGCGTTTCCAACCATCAACATTCAGAAAGACGCGACTCCTCCCCATGCCTTAAGGCAGGGGTTTCCGCCGCGAAGAAATTGATGAAGTGCGGCGTGGGCGAGCCAGTGGCTAGTCGGGATTGGCATGGCAACTGCATGATAAGATAATGGTTGATCGAACGATGAGTGTCAGCAGCGGGTGACACAGCTTCGCGTCGCCCCCGGCGGCAAACTAAAGCATTCGACGGAGAAGCTCATGCGTGTCTGGCCTGGACGACCATATCCCCTGGGAGCCACTTGGGACGGAGCCGGTGTCAATTTCAGTCTCTTCGCGGAGAATGCGACGAAGGTCGAGCTCTGCATGTTCAATGGGCCCGACGACGCGAAGGAAGCGGCGGCCATCCCGCTCCGCGAGCAGACAGCACAGGTCTGGCACAACTACTTTCCCGACGTCATTCCCGGCCAGCTCTACGGCTACCGCGTGCATGGCCCGTTCGAGCCACTCAAGGGACACAGGTTCAACCCCAAGAAGCTCTTGCTCGACCCTTATGCGAAGGTGATCGGGCGCGACCTGAAGTGGGATGATTCGTTGTTCGCCTACCAGCTCAATCATCCCGACGCCGACTTGACGCTCGACGAACGCGACAGCGCAGGGTTTGCTCCGCTGGCTGCCGTCGTGGACACCGCGTTCACCTGGGGCGACGATCGTCCGCCGCTGACGCCCTGGCACAAGACGTTCATCTATGAGCTTCATGCCAAGGGATTTACCAAGCTCATGCCGGACGTGCCCGAGAAGCTGCGCGGGACCTACGTTGGGCTGGCCTCGGAGGCCGCGATCCAGCATCTGCTGGACCTGGGTGTTTCCGCCGTGGAGCTGTTGCCGGTGCATTATCACGTCGACGACCGCTTTCTCACGGAGAAGGGTCGCGTCAATTACTGGGGATACAACACTCTCGGCTTCTTCGCGCCCGACCCGCGCTATGCGACCGACTGCAGCCCGGAGGGAACTCTACGGGAATTCAAGACAATGGTCCGCTCGCTGCACGCCGCGGGAATCGAGGTGATTCTCGATGTCGTCTACAACCACACCGCCGAGGGAAACCAGCTCGGACCGACGCTCTCGTTCCGGGGCATCGACAACGCCAGCTATTACCGCCTGGCGTCCGACCCGCGCTACTATATGGATTTCACGGGCTGCGGCAACACGTTCAACATGCAGCATCCGCAGGTTCTGCAACTCATCATGGACAGCCTGCGCTACTGGGTCGTGGAGATGCACGTGGACGGGTTCCGGTTCGACCTCGCCAGCACCCTGGCTCGAGAGCTTTACGAGGTCGACCGCCTGGGCGCCTTCTTCGACATCATTCACCAGGACCCGATCCTCTCGCAGGTGAAGCTGATCGCCGAGCCGTGGGACGTGGGCCCGGGCGGATACCAGGTGGGCGCCTTCCCGGTGCTCTGGACTGAATGGAACGGCAAGTACCGCGACAACGTCCGGCGGTTCTGGAAGGGCGACGGCGGCACGGTCTCAGAGTTCGCCACCCGGCTGGCCGGCTCGAGCGACCTCTACCAGCAGACCGGCCGCGCCCCGTACGCCAGCATCAACTTCATCACCTGCCACGACGGCTTCACGCTCGAGGACCTCGTCTCCTACAACGACAAGCATAACGAGGCCAACGACGAGGAGAACCGCGACGGCTCCAGCAGCAACGATAGCTGGAACTGCGGAACCGAGGGACCGACCGACAACGCGGTCGTTGTCGAACTTCGCGAGCGTCAGAAGCGCAATTTCATGGCCACGCTGATGCTCTCCCAGGGCGTCTCCATGCTCCTGGCCGGCGACGAGATCGGGCACACCCAGCAGGGGAACAACAACGCCTTTTGCCAGGACAACGAGCTGACGTGGCTGAACTGGGACCTGAACGACCGGCAGCAGAGATTCCTCGATTTCACCCGGAAGGTTTGTCGGATCTGGCGCGAGCATCCGGTCTTCCAGCGGCGGCGGTTCTTCCAGGGCCGGGCCCTCCGCGGCACCGACATCAAGGATCTGTCATTCCTCGATCCGTCCGGTATCGAGATGACCGACGAGGACTGGAACAGCGGTTTCGTCAAGTGCCTGGGCGTGCGGCTGGCCGGCGACCTCATCGGCGACATGGACGAACGGGGCGAGCCCGTCGTGGACGAGACGGCCCTGATCCTGCTCAACGCCCATCATGAGTCCATCACCTTCACATTGCCCAAGACGCGGGACGAGCAGATCTGGGAACGCGTGCTGGACACGTCGGCGGGGGACGACACGCCGCTGAGCCTGCGGGGCGGCGAAGAGCTTGCTCTCGGCGACCGGTCGTTGGTGGTCCTGTTCACGCGCGATGAGCCGGAAGTCAAGCTACCGGCCTCCCGGACCGAGATCGAGTCGCTCCGCCGCGAGGCGCGCAAGCCGCAGCCTCCCGTGACATCGCACAAGGCCGCATGCCAACCGACAGCGCCTCGCTTCGCTTTTTCCGACAGCGCCTCGCTTCGGGTTGGGCAAACTCGAGCCGACAGCGCATCGCTTCGCTCTGTGCCAGTCATGATGTCTTCCCACCGTGGAGCACCGGATAGTCCGTTGACTCCCGGCGGCGTTGAATCCTCGGTCAGCCACGGTCGTCGCCCCCTCCGGGAGAGCCTGGATATCCGGGCTCTTCCTCCAAGCAGACGACCCAGGCCCTCCCGAGAACGGCAAACGGGAGTGACGGGCCGCTTGCCGGTGAGGCGGGCTGAACCGACATTTCTGGCGGATGAAATGTCGGCTCGGGCCGACTTTCAAGTCAACGATGCGGTGTCGGAAGAAAGAACTTCTGGACGAAGCGATACGCTGTCGGTTCGCAGTTGCACATCATCATCGCGAAGCGTGACGTCACCGGCCCCCACGAGACAACGGCGAAGCACCTCCTCGGCCTGGCCGTGTCTCTCCGTTCGCGAAGGAGGCATCGTGTCAACCGTCGTCAAGGCGAGCGTGGAGCTAGACTCCCCGGCCGATCACTCCACTTACTGCGAGAGGTTGCTTGCAGCGGCCCTCGAGGAGATCGGCCGCAGGCGGGCAGCCCCACAGGCGACCTACCGCGTCCAGCTCCATGCCGGCTTCCGGTTCCTGGATGCCCTGGCGATCGTGCCTTACCTGGCCGACCTGGGGATCTCGGACTGCTATGCGTCTCCCTATCTCAAGGCCGCGCCCGGCAGCACGCACGGCTATGACATTACCGATCACGGCATGCTCAACCCCGAGGTCGGCACGGCCGATGAGCATTCCGCCTGGTTGACTGCACTTCGAGATCACGGTCTCGGCCTGCTCATGGACGTCGTTCCCAACCACATGGGCATTCTCGGCAACGAGAACCCCTGGTGGAACAACGTGCTGGAGAACGGCCAGGCCTCACCCTACGCTCAATATTTCGACATCGACTGGGCGGCTCCAACCCGCCCCGAGAACCGGGGCCGCGTCTTGCTCCCTTTCCTCGGAGACCTCTTTGGCGAGGTCCTCGAGCAGGGAGAGCTTGGTGTGGGACGGGAGGGCGGGGCCTTCCACGTGCAGTACCACGAGCACCGCTTCCCGCTTGACCCGAAGAGTTATCGGACGATCCTCGAGCCGGCGCTGCAGTCCATCAGCAACGAACTGGGAGCCGAGCACGAGGCCACGCTCGAATATCAGAGTGTCCTGACCGCGATCCGGAACTTGCCCGAGCACAAGGAGAGCAGCCCCCAGCGCGTCGTCGAGAGGCATCGCGAGAAAGAGGTGATCAAGCGGCGGATCGGCACGCTGGTGGCCGATCACCCCGTGATCGCCGACGCAATCGCGGCGGCTCTCGCGAGCCTGAACGGGACACCCGGAAACCCACGCAGCTTCGATGCGATCGACTTGCTGCTCGCGTCACAACCCTATCGGTTGGCTTACTGGCGGGTCGCTGCCGACGAGATCAACTACCGCCGCTTCTTCGACGTCAACGCCCTGGCCGCGTTGCGCGGCGACCGTGAGGAAGTCTTCCGCGCCACGCACGCACTGGTGTTCGACATCGTCGCGCGCCAGGGCGCGACCGGACTGCGGATCGACCACCCCGACGGCCTGCTCGACCCGCAAACGTACCTGGAACGCCTTCAAGAAGCCTACGTTCTGGCGATCGCGCGCCGGTTGCACGAGGAGGACCTTGCGGAACAGACCGTCGGCTGGGAAGAGATCGAGCCAGTGCTCCGCGACCGGCTGGCCGGGCAGGCTGATGACACGCGAAAGCGAGACTCTCCGTCGCTCTACGTGGTCGTGGAGAAAATCCTGGGTCATGACGAGGCCTTTCCGGGCGACTGGCGTACTCATGGCACATCGGGGTACGAGGCGTTGAACCGGATCAACGGCCTGTTCGTCGATCCCGCCAGTGCCGCCGAGTTCACCCGGCGCTATCACGGCTGGATCGGCGACCAGACGCCCTATCGCGATGTCGTCCGCCAGAAGAAGCTGCTGATCCTCGAAGTCTCGCTCGCCAGCGAGCTGCACGTGCTGGCCTACCAGCTCGAGCGGATCGCGCTGCGCGACCGGCGCTCGCGCGACTTCACGCAAAGTGGGCTGCGACACGTCCTCAAGCAAGTGATCGCTTCGTTCCCGGTGTATCGCAGCTATATCACCGCCAAGCGTGTCAGCGAACAGGACCGGGCGCTGGTGGATCGCGCCGTTCGTCTGGCGATGCGCCGCAACCCGATGACCAGCCGGGCGATCTTTCGATTCCTCCGCGACGTCTTGCTCGACCGGGTCAAGAGGCCCGAAGGCCTGCCGGCCGACGAGCCCGAGCCGGCCGACTTCGCCGGCAAGTTTCAGCAGGTAACCGCCCCCGTCATGGCCAAGGGCCTGGAAGACACGTGTTTCTACAATTACAACCGGCTGGTCTCGCTCAACGAGGTCGGAGGGGATCCCGGCCGATTCGGTATCAGTCCCGACCAGCTTCACCGCTGGAACATCGAACGGGCCGCCCGTTTCCCCCACGCACTCACCCCGCTCTCGACCCACGACACCAAGCGTAGCGAGGACGTGCGGGCCAGGATCAACGTTCTGTCCGAGGTTCCGGATCTCTGGTTTCAGGCCCTCGAGCGGTGGAATGAACTGAACCAGCGGCACAAAAGGCAGATTGACGACAAGGATGCCCCTGACCGGAACGAGGAATACTTCTTCTACCAGAACCTGCTGGGCGCCTGGCCTCTGGAGGATCTCGACGAAGCGGCGTTTGCCGCTTTTCGCGACCGGATCCGTGACTACATGGCCAAGTCGATTCGCGAGGCCAAGGTCCACAGTAGCTGGCAGAACCCCGACCCGGAATACGACGAGGCGATCGACCACTTCGTCCTGGCAGTCCTCGACCGGGTCGGGAACCAGGCTTTCCTGGACGACTTCCTGGCATTTCAGCGATTCGTGAGCCACCACGGGATGATCAATTCCCTGGCCCAGACCCTGCTCAAGATCGGCTCGCCGGGCGTTCCGGATACGTACCAGGGCACCGAGCTCTGGGACTTCAGCCTGGTCGATCCTGATAACCGTCGTCCGGTCGACTACGACCGGCGCTCATCGATGCTCAAAGACCTGATGTCCAGGCAAGGCAATCCCGCGGAGCTGGTGCGAGAATTGGTTGCCAGCGCTGGCGACGGCCGCATCAAGCTCTACACTCACTGGCGTGCCCTGGCTGCTCGGCTCGAAGTGCCCGGCCTGTTCTCCACCGGCGAATACCGGCCGCTCATCGCCCGTGGCAAGCACGACTCGAGCCTCTTCGGTTTTCTGCGCACGGAGGGTTCCAGCGCGGCGGTCGTGGCCGTGCCCCGCCTGACAACGCGCCTGGACATCGCCGATCGCTTCCCGTTGGGCCCGGCCGCCTGGCAAGACACCGAGCTGGAGCTGGAGGGCCTGGCTGACGGCAGAAAGCTCCGTAATGTCTTCACCGGCGCAAGCGTCACGGCTTCGGCCGACAACGAAGCCACCATCATCAAGGCCAGCGACCTCTTCGCGGATTTCCCGGTTGCCCTGCTCCTTGGCGAGTAAGTGCATCGAGTCCACGGCCGATGAACTAATCGCGGGATGCGTCCGTGTTTTCCCGTCGCTTGCGTCGAATGGTGGGATGGACATCGTCATCCTCTGGCTGTGTCGATCCCATCTCAGGCTCCTCGGGTCGTGGCGGAGCCGGCCGGGCCGCGAGAACGACAGTGCAGTTGCCCGAGAGACGCCACGGACGGCCGGGCTCGAGCGGTGCGATACCGGATCCTTCATAGCGTGGGTGCTCGCTGTACCAGAGCAATGACCACTGCATGGCCGGGGGTGGTGCCAGCAAGGGCTCGGAGTTGGGCATCGGATAAAGATCGCGGCCCAGGTTGACCAGAAGCAGCCGGTCGTTCGAACCGTCGCCCAGATAGCGGAGGGCGAACCCCTCTGGACCGAGCACCGCACCGTGGATTGATTCGGAACGCTGAAGCCGAAAGGTCGGGTCCTCGCGGCGGAGCTCGAGCAGATCCTGGAACAGCAGGAACGTCGGGTTTTCGCGGTAATCCGCCGGATCGTCGAGCTTGGATTCCAGGAAGGCGGTGCGCGACACCGGATCGGCAATGACCGCTCTCAAGTCGGGATGCGTGGTGCTCTGGAATCCGGCAAGCTCTTGCCGTCGACCCTCGCGAATGAAATTCGCCAGCGGATCGGTGTGGTCGGCGAAATAGAGGAAGGGCCGGCTGCTGCCCAGTTCTTGTCCCTGGAAAAGAAGCGGAGTCTGGGGCGCCAGCAGCCAGAGCGCGGCCATCGCCCGATACCGCGGCGGGCTCGTGAGGTCCTTGAGACGAAGCCCCCGCGCCGAGTTGGCCACCTGGTCATGGTTCTCGAGATAGGTCACGAACCGGGCGGCCGGGATGCCGAAGGTGCACGTTCCCCGCAGTTTCTGTTGCCACTTGCAAAACTGCCCCTGAAACAGGTAACTCCATTTCACGGCCGAGACCAGCTCTTGCGGGGTGCCGCGGTAATCGCAGTAATAGGCCTCTTGATGTTCCGTCAGGGCCACGCGGGCACAGTGGTGGAAATCGTCGTTCCAGACGCCATCGAGGCCGTAGCCCCCCTCGTCATGAGGTCGAAGCAGCCGCACGTTCTGAGCCTCGTTTTCGGCGATGAGCAAGAGACTTCGCTCTCCTCCCGCGGCGCGGGTGTGGCGGGTGATCTGCGCCAGGATGTGCTCGGTCGAGCTGTCGTGGATCGCCTGCGTCGCGTCGAGCCGCAGACCGTCAAGATGGTATTCTGAAATCCAGTACCCGGCGTTGGCGATGAAGTACTCGCGGACCGGTCCACTGTCGGGGCCGTCGAAGTTCAGCGCATCTCCCCAATCATTGCCTCTGCGTTCCTTGTGCAGGTAATGGCTGGAGAACGCGTGATGGTAGCATCCGTCGGGACCGAAGTGGTTGTAAACCACGTCGAGGACCACGCCGAGCCCCAGCGCGTGCGCCCGGTCGACGAGCCGGCGCATGTCGTCCGGTTTGCCATAATCGTGATGTGGAGCGAACATGTCCACTCCGTCGTATCCCCAGCCGAACGCGCCGGCGAACTCGGCGACAGGCATGACCTCGATCGCAGTGACCCCAAGCTCGACCAGTCTGTGTAAGTGCTCGGCCGCGGCGTTCCAGGTCCCCTCCGGAGTGAACGTTCCGAGGTGCAGCTCGTAAAACACCTGGCCCTCGAGCCTCAGCCCCTTCCAGTCATGGTCGTGCCAGGCATACCGGCCGGGATCCACGACCTGAGAGGGACCATGCGGCCCCTGGGGCTGAAAGCGTGAGGCCGGGTCGGGGTAGCAGTCGCCGCTGCCCGTCCGGTAGCGATAGAGCACGCCGTCGCCCGCGCTGACAGCGGTTCCGGAAAAGTAGCCATTACCCTCCGGCACAAGCTCGAGCGGTTCCAAGGCATCGGCCTCGTTTTCGCTCTCGAAGACGACGTCAATCTTCTCACAGCTCGGTGCCCAGATCCGGAAGTGAACCCCTGCCCCGGGCTGAACCTCGGCCCCGATCGGCAGCCTACGCGCTGGGCGTTCCCGCTCGCCTCTCCCGTCGTGTTTATCCTCAATCCTGGTTGTTGGCGTGAGTGTTGTGGGAGTCACGATACTCGCTCCGAAGGCGTCATGTTGCTCGGCCGCCAGCACAGCGATCGCGAAGCGTCCGGCCCCAAAAGGCGCCGGGAGACGCCGCTTGCACGCTGAGCGCCTTGGCCGCTGTTCCACAAATGCATGCAAGTCCCATTCCCATGCTTGGGGGACAATCAAGATAACCGTCGCCCGGGTTGAGCGCAGGCTGGGGCCTTTCGTCGCCCTGGCGAGTGCAGCACTTCGGCCCCGGGTCCTGGCCTCATCAGTAGACTGGAGACTCGGCCCTGGTGCAACCACTAAGTGTCGTGCGGACTTCTTGGTGCTGAGTGACACACATATGTAGATGCGTGGATTTCGGCCGACTCTCAGGCATGTTTTCGTGCCCCGACCAATCGATCCATCCCCGCGTCCTCGCTTGTCACGATAAAGCCCCTCTGACAGATCGAGCTTGCCTCAGAAAAGCAATACTTACTATTGGATAAAATATATTGGATTATACCTCTCGCCGGGTCTATGCTGAGTGAACGGGACACACCTGCAAATCAAGAGGTCTTCGCCTCCTGGTGATCTGTTAGTGTGCTGAACCTCATGTCGGGTGTTGGGCCATGAGGCACCATCCACTCATCATGTCAGAGACGAGGTGAGACCGATGAAATGTCCCGTTGCCTTTCCCACCGTCAATGAGAATTCCGAGGCCGAGAGGAACAAGTTTAAGGCTGGCGTGCGCGCCTATGACCTCGACTATTACGACCCGGAGTACGTCCCGTCCGACACCGATCTGCTCCGCGCCTTTCGCATCGAACCACTACAAGGTGTCGATATGATCGAGGCATCGGCTGCCGTCGCCGCCGAATCTTCCAGCGGCACTTGGACCGAAGTCTGGTCGAACCGACTGGCGGACATCGACTACTACAAGGCCAAGGTCTACCGCGTTGCCAAGTGGTTGCGTCTCGTCGGTGGTGATTATCTCCACACAGGAACGGTCGTCGGCAAACTCGAGGGCTCGCGGCATGAGACACTGGGCATCATCGACCTGTTGCGCGAGCGGATGACGCCGTCCGATCCCAAGCGCGGAGTGTACTTCGACCAGGACTTCGCGGGGCTCAAGGCCGTTTGGCCCGTGGCATCGGGCGGGATTCACGTTCTCAACATCCCCGACCTGTACGCCATTTACGGCAACGATGCCTTCTGGCTCTTTGGCGGCGGCACCCACGGTCACCCCAGAGGCAGTCGCGCGGCAGCACGCGCCAACAGGGTCGCCACCGAAGCGATCGCCTCCGGCAACACACTCGATGATGCAGCCAAGACCTGTCCCGAATTGCGTGAGGCGATGGAATTGTGGGGCAAGGTCAAGTTCGCAGTGGCGGATTGAAAATTGTGCGCACCACGCGTGCGCGGATCGCAGTAACAAGCGCCAAACTGTACAGAGGTGTTCCCGTGACTAGCAAACGCCCGATCATTCTTGGTATTGTAGGCGACAGTGCAGCCGGTAAAACGACGATCACGCAAGGGCTCGTGAACATCCTCGGCGGCGACTGCGTCACGCACGTTTGCACCGACGACTATCACAAGTACGACCGGAAGGAACGCGCGGAGCGCGGCATCACGGCGCTGCATCCCGAGTGCAATTACATGGACGTGATCGAGCTGCACTTGGAGCGTCTGCATTACGGTCAGCCGATCCTCAAGCCGGTGTACGACCACGCCACCGGCACCCTTGTCCGGCCCGAGTATATCCGGCCACGCCAGTTCGTCATCGTCGAGGGCCTGTTGGGCTTTACCACCCCAAACATGCGGCAGTTCTACGATGTCAGAGTCTATCTCGCCCCGCCGGAAGAGATGCGGAGGCAGTGGAAAATCAAGCGCGATACGACCAAGCGCGGCTACACCACCGAGCAGGTGCTGAAGGAACTCGAGGGTCGGGAACCCGACTCGCGCGACTTTATCCGCCCCCAGAAGAGGTTTGCCGACATCGTGGTGACGTTCTATGAGCCGAAAGGCGTCTCGCCGGAAGCCGCGAGTGGCAACCTTAACGTGCAACTCGTGCTGCGTCCTACCATTCCGCACCCGGACCTGAGTTATCTCGTAGACAGCGATCACCCGGATTCCGGCGTCCGTCTCAAGCTCGGGCGCGACGATGGACGCCCGGTCGATTTTCTCGAGATTGACGGCGATGTGGCCGCGCAGCATGCCACGGAGTTAGAAAATGCCATCTGGCAGCACCTGCCCGACCTGCGTCCCGTCGGCGACGATCAAATCGGCAACTACCTCGATCGTGCCGAGAAGAAACACAGCTCACCGCTCGCAGTGACGCAGCTCTTGATCACCTATCATCTTTTGCGCAAGCACAGCGACCTCTCCCAGTTGCCGTTTGCACCCCCGGTTGCCGCCCTGAGCCGACTTGGGTCCATGCCGACGCCACTGCCTTTGAGCGTGCAGGCAGCGGTTAGCAAGTAGCAGATGAGCTTGCGACTTCGGACGAAGAAGGAGACAACGGAGCCTCGGTCATAAAGGCCGTAGCTGCAATCTTCGATGATTGCGTTTCCAACGACGACTCCAACAAGAACAGGGCCTTTCGAGCGGCATAGGGCCGGGTCTCCCCTGGCTTGCGACCCCACATCACCGAGCGCGGGAACCGTCGGCAGCAGGGCCTCTTCCGTGACGACGGTTGCGTTCGGGGTCCCCATAGTCCCCGTTTATTCTGACTCGCCTCCCGCTCCGCAGCTCTGAACTCCTTCATCCTGGCCGGTTCGAATGGGTACTTGGTGTAGGCGTGCACACCCCCCCGCCGGATGATCTCGTTGTTGACGAGCGGGTTGTCGCTCTGATCGAAGACAGAGGCCAGCAGCCTGCCGTACCGGTCTCGGCTGGTCGGGCTAGCCGGGATTTCCAGCCGCGCGCGTTTGCCTTTCAGAAGGTCGGTCGTGAACCGGCCGGTATCTCGACCGTAATGCTCCACGTGCTTGTGGCGCACGGTTGTTTCGAGTGCGTCCACGACGATCAGCCGCACCTTGTCGGTCTGGCCGTCTGCGGACCGGCCAAGTGAGACGTGAGCAGGCACGGGTTGGATAGCTGCCGACGACCCTATCTGCGTCTCAACCTGGTCCGTAGAGAAAAGCCGTCAATTGCTGGTTCGCAGCCTCGGCATGGTTGTATAACGACTTGATGAGATCACCGACGGAAACCAACCCGACCAGCTTGCCTTCGTCGACCACGGGCAACTGGCCTACATGGCTCCGTGACATCCTGCCCATGACTTCGTGCACGGCATCGCTGGAGCTGCAAGTTAAAGGGTCGGGCGTCATGACTTCTTTGATGAGCTGGCGATGGAACTGCTCGGGGTTGCGATGGTCTCCGTGAAGCACGTCACGCTCAGTGAAGATCCCGACAAGTTTTCCTGAGGCGTCGACGACTGGCAGCGAGCCGATGTTGTGCTCGACGAACAGAGCCAGCGCCTCTTTAACGGACGCTTCGGGGGCGATTGAAATCAACCGTCGCTCCTTTGCGACGAGAACATTGTCGACTCGCATCGATCGGCCTCCTCGAAAAGGGGTTCAGTAAGTATAGACTGACATCTCTCCAAGGTCCCTCACATCATGGGAAGCTCTCGTGTGGTGAAGGGTCCGGGGGACGGCGGTCGCATTCCCCTCCACGACAATGTCAATCCGTGGTCGGTTCGAAGGAGCAAAAGCCAAAACCCTGTGAGAATCCAACAACGACGGCGTCTCTCCTCTCATACCAATCGATACATGAAGAGGCTTTTAGACTTCTGTCCAACTCCATCGTAACTTGATCGTAACTTGTTCAACCTGGATGTCAATATCCGTGACCGCCAATCCGTCCAGTCCCAGTCTATTAGACTGGGCGGCCGGCCCCGCCTCAGGTCGAAGTCGCCGAGGGTTCTGCCGGAGCTCGGTCTCCTCTCACGATTGACTCGGTCGTGGATGGTCGAGCCCCTGCACATCCGGTAGAATTCTGGTAGCTCTAAAAGGACCTGAACCCATGACCAGATATGTCTTTTCCTCGGTCACCCGGATCTCCAACCTGCAAGAGGGCGACTTCGCGGTCGAGCCGCTTCCGCGCGGGGCATGGGAGATGGGTGATTACGTCGTCGGCCATGTCGAAGGGGGCGCCGGCGAGGACCTCACCATCGAGCTGCCCAATGGGCGGATGATCGAGGCGACCGAGTCCGACCTGATCGTCGGGGCCTTCGGCAAGCGCCATGCCACGCTGGACGCGACCGGCGACTGGGAAGCCATTGGCCCCGAGGGGCTGTTTCACGCCTTGACGGAGGGCGGCTTGTTCGGGAAATGCCTCTCGCGTTCGCCTTACGTCAAGCCCCTCATGTCGCTTGACTACCGCGGACACGTGCTGCGGAACAGTACGAAGGTCCGGATGCAGGACTGCGTGGCCCGCGCGGCGGGCCCAGCCTTCACCACGCCCATCGTGCTTTTGATCGGCTCCTCCATGTCCGCAGGCAAGACCACGACGTCGAGAATCATCATCCGGCTCCTCAAGTCGTCGGGCCGCCGCGTCCTCGCCGCCAAGCTGAATGGCGCCGCCCGATATCACGACGTGCTCACCATGGCCGATGCCGGCGCCGATGCCATCTTCGATTTCGTCGACGCCGGACTGCCCTCGACCGTGTGCTCCGCGGAGGACTACCGCCGAGCACTGATGCCCCTCCTGTCAAGGATGGCCACGGTTGCCGCGGATGTGGCGGTGATCGAGATCGGTTCCTCGCCCCTCGAGCCCTACAACGGCGCGGTGACGATCAAGGAGATCGGCCGGAATGTGCGGGTGACGATCCTTTGCGCCTCCGACCCCTACGCGGTTCTGGGCGTCATGTCGGCGTTCGAGGTCCAGCCCGATCTGGTGACGGGCATCGTGGCGAACACCGGCGCCGGCAGGGAGCTTGTCGAGAAGCTGAGCAGCGTCCGGGCGCTCAACCTCAAGGAGCCGGCGGCGCTGCCTGAGCTGATGGCGTTGCTCCGAAAGAAGCTCTGGGGAGAAGACCCCCCCGCTTTCTCGCCCTGGGTGATCTGGACGGGGTTGTGAGCGGACATGGGTAGATTTGAGCAGCAGGGGCTTGTTTCTCGTCCTAATTCACTTTAATGTGAAGATCTCATCCAGTCTCTAGGCGGGTCTTGCTCGGGGAAGTCATGGTGGCCCTGCTGTGCGATCTCGTGCATAAGTGGGCTTTTTTTGTGGTCGATGGCAGCCGAAGATCGGCAGCCGGGGGTCACCGATCGGGTTCCGATCCTTATCCTGGGGCGATGACTGGCGGATCGTCGGCAACCGGTCTGACCCACCGGAGGACCTGTCCAACCGATCAGCAATGCGACAGTGACTGTACTCCTCGGCCTCTTGGGCAAAATGGTGAGCATCTCATCAAGGCATCGCCCGGAACGCCCTGGCACACGTGTAGAGTTCGCAGCAACACAGAAAGAGAGAGTGCCCTCATGAGCCGGAACACAGCCGATCGTTACAACCAGCTCCATGCCCGCACGCTGTCCGACCCGGCTGGGTTCTGGGGCGAAGTGGCCGAGGAGATCACCTGGTTCAAGCGCTGGGACAAGGTGCTAGACGATTCAAATTCGCCCTTCACCAAGTGGTTCAAGGGCGGCGTTCTCAACACCTGCTACAACGCCATCGACCGCCATGTGGAGGCCGGCCGCGGTGAGCAGCCGGCGATCATTTATGACAGCCCGGTCACGAATACCGTCGCGACCATCACCTACAGAGAGTTGCGTGACCAGGTCGCGGGCTTCGCCGGGGCGCTCCGTCACCTGGGCGTGGAGAAGGGCGACCGCGTCATCGTCTACATGCCGATGATCCCCCAAACGCTGGTGGCCATGTTGGCCTGTGCGCGGCTGGGCGCCGTGCACTCGATGGTCTTCGGCGGTTTCGCCCCGCACGAGCTGGCAACTCGTATCACCGACGCAAAACCCCGCATCCTTGTCTCTGCTTCCTGTGGCATCGAACCGAACCGCCTCGTCAAGTACAAGTCGATGGTCGACGCCGCGATCGAGGAGTCGGAGCACAAGCCGGAGCGCTGCATCATCTTCCAGCGCCCGCAGGAGAAGGCCGCGCTGCTGCCCGGCCGCGACATCGACTGGAACGATGCGGTCGCCGACGCCGCCCCGGCGGACTGCGTGCCGGTCAACGCCACCGACCCGCTTTACATACTTTACACCTCCGGCACCACCGGCCGGCCCAAGGGTTCCGTTCGCGACAACGGCGGGCACGCGGTGGCGCTCAAGTGGACGATGAAGAACTTTTACAATGTCGACCCGGGCGAGGTGTACTGGGCGGCCTCCGACGTGGGCTGGGTGGTCGGCCACTCCTACATCGTCTACGCCCCGTTGCTGCACGGCTGCACCACGATCGTCTTCGAAGGCAAGCCCGTAGGCACGCCCAACGCCGGCACCTTCTGGCGGGTCATCGAGCAGCACAAGGTCCCCACCCTCTTCACCGCGCCGACCGCGTTCCGCGCGATCAAGCGCGAAGACCCGCACGCGGAGTACATGAAGAAGTACGACCTCTCTCACTTCCGGGTGCTCTTCCTGGCAGGCGAGCGCTCCGACCCCGACACCCTGCGCTGGGCTGAAGAGAACCTCAAGGTCCCTGTGATCGACCACTGGTGGCAGACGGAGACGGGGTGGGCGATTTGCGGCAACCCGCTGGGCACCCAACTGTACCCCGTCAAGTACGGCTCGGCCTGCCTGCCCATGCCGGGCTACGATATGCACGTGCTCGGCCCCGGGCTGCAGGAGATGCCGTGCGGCGAAAGCGGCGGCCTCTACTCGAAGCTGCCCTTGCCCCCAGGCACGCTGACGACGCTATGGAACGATGACGAGGGATTCAAGAAGACCTACTTCAGCACCCATCCCGGCTACTACGAGACGGGCGACGCGGGCTATATCGACGAGGACGGCTACGTCTATGTGATGTCCCGCACCGACGACATCATCAACGTCGCCGGCCATCGCCTGTCCACCGGGGAGATGGAGGGCATGCTCGCGTCTCACCCGGATGTGGCTGAATGCGCGGTCATCGGCACGGCTGACCAACTCAAGGGCCAAGTGCCCATGGGCTTCCTGGTGCTCAAGGCCGGTGTCAACCGCCCGCACCGCGAGATCATCAAGGAGGTCATCCAAATGGTGCGCGACCAGATCGGCCCGGTCGCCGACTTCAAGCACGCCGTGGTCGTGGAGAGACTGCCCAAGACCCGTTCCGGCAAGGTCCTCCGCGGCACGATGCAGAAGATCGCCGATCACCAGGAATTTAAGGTCCCGCCCACGATCGACGACGCGGCCGTCCTGACTGAGATCGCCGAGGCCCTCAGCGGTACTCCGCCGCATTAACCAGCACCACGGGACAGCGAGACACCACATACTGTCATGCATCATCGCGGAATCCACATTAGCCGATTCATCAAAGGTTTCCTCGAAATTTGTTGCAGTGGCAGAAAGAGCGTGAAAGGATACCGATTGAGGCTGGATGTCACGATGGGGAGAGAGGAGCAACCGAATGGCGAGCCAACGAGAGAGCGTCGAGGCTTCTGAGTCGGAAGTGGCCGTGCACTGGAAGGAGGAGGAGTTCTTCTACCCGCCGCGGAGTTTCATAGCCCAGGCGAACATGACGGACGAGAAGATTTACGAGCGCTTCAGCCTGGACAACTTCCCGGACTGCTTCAAAGAGTACGCCGACCTGCTCGAATGGTACCAGTACTGGCACACGACCCTGGACACGAGCGACGCCCCTTGCTGGAAGTGGTTCGTCGGGGGCAAGATCAACGCCTGCTACAACTGCGTCGATCGGCACCTGGCCAAGCACCGCAACAAGGCGGCCCTGATCTTCGTGCCCGAGCCCGAGGAGGAGCCACCCGTCGCTGTGACCTACCAGGAACTGTTCGTCCGCGTCAACGAGTTTGCCGCGCTGCTGCGTGACTTCGCGGGCCTCAAGGCGGGGGACCGGGTCACCATCCACATGCCGATGGTCCCGGAGTTGCCGATCACCATGCTCGCGTGCGCCCGGCTGGGGGTCATCCACTCGGTCGTGTTCGGCGGCTTTTCGGGCCACGCCTGCGGCGATCGGGTCGCCGACTCCAAGAGCCACGTCATTGTCACGATGGATGGCTACTACCGCAACGGCCGACTCCTCGACCACAAGGCGAATGCCGACGTGGCGATCCACGTCGCGGAGGAGGCCGGGCAGAAGGTGGACAAGGTGCTCGTCTGGAGGAGGCTGCCGGGGAAGTACTTGTCGGGGTCGCCCATGGTGGACGGGCGCGACTTCTTCGTCGACGATCTGCTGCGCGATTTCCGCGGCAAGCGCGTGGACCCGGTGGTCATGCCCGCGGAGGGGATCCTCTTCCTCATGTACACCAGCGGCACGACGGGCAAGCCCAAGGCGGCCCAGCACAGCATTGGCGGGTACCTCTCTTACGTGACCGGGACCTCCAAATATATTCAGGACATACATCCGGAGGACGTGTATTGGTGCATGGCGGACATTGGGTGGATCACGGGCCACTCCTACATCGTCTACGGCCCGCTGGCTTTGGCGGGGACCAGCGTTGTCTACGAGGGGGTGCCGACTTACCCCGACGCGGGGCGGCCCTGGCGGATCGCCGAGCGGCTCAATGTCAACATCTTACACACCGCGCCCACGGCCATTCGCGGGCTGCGGAAGCTCGGGCCCGACGAGCCCGCCAAGTACAACTACCACTTCAAGCACATGACCACGGTGGGCGAGCCCATCGAACCCGAGGTCTGGAAGTGGTACTACCACCACGTCGGCAAGGAGGAGGCCGTCATCGTCGATACCTGGTGGCAGACCGAGAACGGTGGCTTCCTTTGCAGCACGATGCCGGCCATCCACCCGATGAAGCCGGGCAGCGCCGGGCCTCCCGTGCCGGGCATCCACCCGGTGATCTACGACGAGCAGAGCAAAGAGCTCCCGGCCGGCTCCAACAAGGCGGGTAACATCTGCATCCGCAACCCGTGGCCGGGGAGTATGCAGACCCTCTGGGGCGACCGCGATCGCTACGTCTCGACGTACTACGGCAAGTACTGCAAGAACAGGGACAGCAAGGACTGGAGGGACTGGCCCTACCTGGCCGGTGACGCGGCCATGCTGGCGGCGGACGGCTACTACCGCATCCTCGGTCGCGTGGACGACGTGATCAACGTCGCTGGCCACCGTCTGGGAACCAAGGAAATCGAGTCCTGCTGCCTCCAGGTGCCCGAGGTGGCCGAGGCGGCGGTCGTCGCACGCAAAGACGCGATGAAGGGCAAGGTGCCGGACGTCTACATCGCCCTCTCGCCGGGCTTTGCGCCGAGCGAGGCGATCAAACAAGCCGTGATGAACGCCATCGAGGAATCCATCGGCAAGATCGCGCGGCCGAATCACGTCTACCTCGTGCCCGACATGCCCAAGACCCGCTCCGGCAAGATCATGCGCCGGGTCCTCGCGGCACTCTCGAACGATGCCGTCGACGTGGGTGACGTGACCACGCTGATGAACCCGGAGGTGGTCGAGCAGATCAGGCAGATGGTGGCGACGCACTGAGCTGCTTCGCCACCTCTGGCGCTGGCGCGACTGCGGTTACCTCGGATCGGTCAGGGCACCGAGGGGGAGGCGCTATACCGCTGGGAGCCCCGGAAGATACCGCCTCGGGGCGTGTCTTTCGGGGCTTGGTCAATGACCCGGTACTCGTCCCGCTGCCCCGGCCGGGAAGCGCCGAGCAGCGGGTTGGACCGGTGCGTCCACCGGTTGAGCAATCTGGTCGAGGGCATCATTGGGAAGCCGCCGGCAAGCGTGGCCGCCTGGTCGGCAATCTCGAGTTGGCTGAAGGCGTTGTCGTGTCGGCCTTGCGCCAACCCCCGAAACGCAGCCCAAAACACGGAAATGAATTTTTTTTCATCACACACTTCTTGCTTGACTCCTCCAGCAAGGAGCGGTAAAGTACGGGTACTGCTTGAATGCTGATACGTTGATTACATGGCTGCGACCCTGAGTGACGAAGTGTATCAGTGGAGTGCGGGACTGGCGTGTGGCCTCTCCATCGCTCCGGGACTCACGGGGCCAGCGGCACCACGGGAGAGGCCCACCATGGGCATTGTAGAACAAGCCGACTGCCGACGAGAACAAGCCGACTGCCGAAGATCCACCCTTTCGTTATCACGGGCCGATGAGCGGGCTGTCGACGTCGTCATCGAGCTGCTGCGTCCCGCCCGCCGCTTGCTGTTCATCACCGGCGCCGGCATCTCGGCCGACTCCGGGCTGCCCACCTACCGCGGTCGCGACGGTCTCTATAGTCGCGACGGCCTCTATGGTCGCGACAGCGTCTATCGCGACGGCCTGACGACCCACGGGTTGACGATCGAGCAGGCCCTGTCCGGGCCGATGTTGGCGTCCCGGCCGGAGATCACCTGGCACTACCTCTTCGAGCTGGAGCGGGCCGCCCGGGGAGGGGTGCCCAATCGGGGACACCGGGTGATCGCCGAGATGGAGAGCTACTTCGACGCCGTCTGGACGGTCACGCAGAACGTCGACGGACTGCACTCGCGGGCCGGCTCGCGGCAGGTGCTGGACGTGCATGGCGACCTGCACGATCTTCTCTGCACCCAGTGCGACTACAAAGTGACGGTGCCGGACTACGCCGACCTGGCCGTGCCGCCACTCTGCCCGCGTTGCCAGGGGATTCTCCGCCCCACGGTGGTCCTCTTCGGCGAGCAGGTTCCGGAGGAGAAGCTGGACCGGCTGTGGTACGAGTTTGGCGTGGGGTTCGACGTGGTTTTCAGCGTGGGGACAAGCAGCCTCTTCGAATACATCGCCGCGCCGGTGGAGTTGGCTCGGGCGGCGGGGATCGCGACGGTGGAAATCAATCCGGAGACCACGGCGGTGACGTCCGCCGTCGAGGTCAAGATCAGTGGAGGTGCGGCGTCGGTGCTGGACCTTCTCTGGGAACGGTACTTGGTCGGCTGGCCGTGGTGGTGACCCTGTCCGGGACGGCTCGCACCGCCCGTCGCTCGTCTCGGGGTGGCTCTTCGGCTGGCGCGGCTTCGAATGCGGACCGCCGCTTCGATGCCTGGTCGCGGCACCCTCCCTTCGAGGCGTTGGAGCCGCCGGCTAAGGCACGCTCACGGTCCCTGAGATCCTCCTCCTGGTCGGCCCGGGGCTGGAACGGTGCCCGCCCCTCTGCCATCCACCCGCCCCGGAACTCGGTCCTGATGGGCAACCCCACTGGCTGAACGCAGGGGAGCGGAATTCCCTTGCGGGCTGACCTTTCGTGGGATGGCTTCCGTAGGATCGCCTCGTGTCCTGGGGAAGAACTGGGCTGCAAGTGGGTTCTCTTTGCCGAGATACTTCAGATCGGGCGACTCCCCACGTCGGCCTGATACACAAAGCCGATGATCCTGTCCGCTTTCCGATGTATAATGCCAACTCGGACAGTCTCACCTGGAATGTGAATCGGGAAATGGACCCATGAGTACTGCGAGCGGGCTGTCTTCGGAGAAGAATGTCGCTACCGACTTACTCGCTGCCAAGGAAGGCGGCCTGCAGGCGTTCTTCACGCCCCAGAGCATCGCCGTCATCGGGGCATCGGACAAGGCCCGTAGCATCGGCCGGACCCTCGTGTGGAACCTGATCAGCAGCCCGTTCGGCGGGACCGTCTTCCCGGTCAACCCGAAGCGGCCGCGCGTCCTGGGCATCAAGGCCCATCCGCGCATCGGGGACGTGCCCGACCCGATCGACCTGGCCATTGTGGCCACGCCCGCGCCGACGGTGCCCGACCTGATCGCTGAGTGCGTCGAGGCCGGTGTCCAGGCGGCCATCGTTGTCTCGGCCGGGTTCAAGGAGATCGGGGCCATCGGCGCGGATCTCGAGCGCCAGATCATGGGACACGCGCGGCGCGGCCGGTTGCGGGTCATCGGCACCAACAGCCTGGGGGTGATGAGCCCATTCACCGGCCTGAACGCCACGGTCGCCAACGCCATGGCCCGGCCGGGGAGGATCGCCTTCCTCAGTCAGAGCGGGGCCCTCGGCGCCGCGGTGCTCGACTGGAGCTTGCGGGCCAACGTCGGCTTCAGCGCCTTCGTCTCGGTGGGTTCGCAGCTCGACGTCGGCTGGGGTGATCTGATCGATTACTTCGGCAGCGACATGCATACCCAGAGCATCATCATCTACATGGAGTCGATCGGCGACGCGCGGTCCTTCATCTCGGCGGCGCGCGAGGTGGCACTGAGCAAGCCGATCATCGTCATCAAGCCGGGCCGCACCAAGGGAGCGTCCCGGGCGGCGACCGCGCACACCGGTTCCCTGACCGGCAGTGACGAGGTGCTCAACGCCGCCTTCCGCCGCTGCGGCGTGTTGCGCGTGGACCGGATCTCCGAGCTGTTCAGCATGGCCGAGATCCTTAATATCCAGCCGCGGCCGAAGGGCCCGCGCCTGATGATCCTGACCAACGCGGGCGGCCCCGGCGTGCTCGCCACCG
>JBAUOX010000580.1:0-5058 GCA_049579985.1 Isosphaeraceae bacterium
AGCCCGTGCCGCCGGTGAGCCCCGGCGCCGAACGCATCTCTCCCGGCGCGGCCGACGCGGACATCGAACGTTACCGCTCGTCGGATCTCGAGCCTCCGGCCCCACAAGAACGCGGTCGCGCCGCCGAGCCGACGGAGTCACCCAGGGAGCGAACACGGCCTCATAACCGGGCCGGAGAACCCGGCTACGTCCCGCGCCGGGAGCGGCTGCGGTCCGTGGAACAAGGGCCCGGCGAGGAACCGCCGCCACCCGCCTACGGCTGGTCCGCGCGGCATGCCGATCTCGATCCTGATATCGAATCACACGAGTTCCTCGCAGCCGACGAAGAGCCCTTTGGCCGGCCCGGTCCGGCTGCTTCACAGGCCGACGCCCGGGAAGGCAAACGGCGCAGAAGAAGGCGAGGTCGACGACGTGAACGCGAGCGCCCCGAGCTCGAAGCCGCTGCCCCCGCCGGAGAAGAATTTCCGTCCGACTTCGATGACCTCGGCCCCGAGCCCGGGTACGTCCCGTCGTTTCCTCGCCGGCTGCCCGAGGAGCGGCTCGCCAGCGACGAGGTCGACGAACTCGATCTGGACATCGAGGACCTGGAGGACGTCGACGACGCCGAGGACATGGCGATCGAGGAAGAAGACGTGATCGTCGACGACCTGCGTGCCGAGCCGGCCCGCGCCGCCGAGGAAGAGATCGACACCGAACTCGAGCAGGAGATCCGCAAGGAAATCGAGGAGATCGAGGAGCTGGAGCGGGAAATGGGCCTGCGCGGTCCGGTCGAGGCCAGGCCAGGCCGTGGCGATGATCTGGCGCGGGGAGGCCGCTCGGGACGGGGACGCGGCATGGTCAAGCCCCCGATCCAGGAGATCTTCCGCCGCGGCGACGAGGTGCTGGTTCAGGTGATCAAGGAAAGCATTGGAACCAAGGGGCCAACCCTCTCCACCTACATCAGCATCCCTGGCCGCTACCTGGTCTTGATGCCCGGCCTGAACCGCGTCGGCGTCTCGCGCAAGATCGTCGATGAAGGCCAGCGCCGCAAACTCCGCGAGATCATGCACGAGCTGAACCCACCCAAGGGCCTTGGGTTCATCGTCCGGACCGCCGGACTGGAACGCACCAAGCGGGAGCTGGCACGCGACCTGGCCTACCTGCTACGGCTCTGGAAGGTGATCCTGAGGCGAATCAAGCGAACCCGAACCCCGGGCCCGATCTACCAGGAATCGGACTTGATCACCCGGACCATCCGGGACATCTTCACGTCCGAGATCGATACGATCTGGATCGACGAGCCCTCGGCGTTCGAACGGGCCCAGGAGTTCCTTCGCGTGGTCATGCCCCGGTTCGTGAACCGGATCAAGCTCTACGACGAGAAGGTGCCGCTGTTCCACAAGTACGGGATCGAGGACGAAATCGCCAAGATCCAGCGCCGCCATGTTCCCCTGCCCGAGGGGGGCTCGATCGTCATCGACCAGACCGAGGCCCTGGTGGCGATCGACGTCAATTCGGGCAACTTCCGGGTCGAGGATGACGCCGAAAAAACCGCGTACGAGATGAATCTCCGCGCCGCCAAGGAGATCGCCCGCCAGCTCAGACTGCGCGACCTGGGCGGCGTGATCGTCAACGACTTCATCGACATGCGTGAGGAGCGGCATAGCCGGGGCGTGGAACGAGCCCTCCGTGAGGCGATCAAGCGCGACCGCGCGCGAACCAAGGTCCTGCGTATGAGCGCCTTCGGCCTGATCGAGATGACCCGCCAACGGATTCGCCCCAGCCTCAAGCGGTCTGTCTACGAAGATTGCCCACACTGCACCGGCGCAGGAGTGGTCAAGACCGCCGAGAGTATGGCGATCGATGTCACGCGGATCCTGGCCCTGGCCTCGCACCGCGAGGACATCCGCCGCATCAACATCACTGTCAGCCCCAGCGTCGCCACCTATCTCAACAACCGCAAGCGCAAGGAAATCGCCAAGATCGAGAGCGAGTCCAGCCTGACCATTCAGGTCACCTTCAAGGAGAACGTGCCGGCGGAGTTTCTTCAGATTGATTGCTACGACGCCAACAGCAGCGAGCTGCGGCTCTTCCCCTTGCCCGCTCCCAGCCACAAGCGCGGCCACTAGATTGTGTCAGCCATCTCGAATCGATCGATGAATGCGCCGTGGTGTCAGCCGGTCCCTGGACCGGCAGCCCCGGCGCATCTTCTCGACGACCCGCCCCTCGAGTCTCCTGAACCCGCGTGCACAGCTTGCTTCACCACTCCGGGGGATCAATCCATGCCGTTCCAGCCGAACGCCGGTTATCCGCTTCACCGTCCCCGCCGCCTGCGCGCTCATCCGCGGCTCCGCGAGCTGACGCGCGAAAGCCTCCTGACCGTGAGCGACCTCATCTATCCCCTCTTCGTCTACCACGGCGCGAACCTCCGTCGCGAGGTGCCGTCCATGCCCGGCCAGTACCAGCTCTCACTCGACCGGCTCGGTGAGGCCGTTGCCGAAGTCGCCGAGCTGGGCATTCCCGGCATCCTGCTCTTCGGGATCCCGGAACACAAGGACGCGTTCGGCTCGGCCGCCACCCGCGACGATGGGATCGTCCAGGAAGCGATCCGGATCACCAGGCGCCAGGCGCCGAACCTGCTCATCATCACCGACCTCTGCTTCTGCGAGTACACCGACCACGGCCATTGCGGCCCTCTGAGCGAGGCGGGCGGGCGGCTCGACGTGGACAACGACGCGACGCTGCCGCTCTTGGCCCAGCAGGCCCTCAGCCACGCCCGAGCCGGGGCCGACATGATCGCCCCCTCCGGCATGATGGACGGCATGGTCCAGGCCATCCGCCACGGACTCGACGGCGCCGGCTGCACACACATCCCGATCATGTCCTACGCCGCCAAGTTCGCCAGCGGCTATTACGGGCCGTTCCGCGACGCGGCCGAAAGCGCCCCCAGCTTTGGCGATCGCCGCGGCTACCAGATGGACCCGGCCAACGGCGACGAGGCGATCCGCGAGGTCGCCCTTGACCTGGCGGAGGGTGCCGACATTGTCATGGTCAAGCCGGCCCTGGCCTACCTCGACATCGCCCGCCGCGTCAAGGACACCTTCGGCGTCCCGGTGGCGGCCTACAACGTCTCTGGCGAGTACGCCATGGTCAAGGCCGCCGCCCTTCGCGGCTGGATCGACGAGCGCCGGATCGTCCTGGAAACCCTGACCGGCTTCAAGCGGGCCGGGATCGACATGATTCTCACATACCACGCGCTCGATGTCGCACGGTGGCTGAAACAAGGGTGAGCGATCGCAGTCTGCGGGTGTTGACCATGATGAACAAGATACGTACGATACGCTTGAGGCGGATGAGGTATCCGTGCCAGGATAAACTTGAACTGCCGCGCCGAGCAAGGCAACCCCAGATCGAACGTGGAGAAGCGACCGATGAAGCGCCTCAATGTGGTTGAGCTGAAGAACTCGCTGGGTGATGTACTGAACAAGGCGGAATACCAGGGAGAACGCACCATCGTGCATCGAAGGGGCAAGGACTCTGCCGCCATCATCTCAATTCCTGATCTGAGGTTACTCGAGCTGCTGATCGAGGAGGCCGAAGGTCGCCTTGACGTCGAGGCTGCGCGGAAGGCCCTGACGGAGTCGGCCGAGCGAATTCACTACGAGGAATTCCGCCGGCAACAAGGACTCCATGATGAGCCGAAGCCGAAAAAGCGGCATTCAACAACCGCCGCCGGAACCAAAACGATATGACCAAGAGAAGAAAACAGGCGTATCCCGCGGGATGGGATGAAGAGCGAATTCGCAAGCTTGCCGAGCACTACGACAATCAAGCCGAAGACGAACAGGTCGCGGAGCACGAAGCGCCTTTTCTCGCCGAGGGCCAAACCGTCATGGTCGTGCCTACCGAGTTGGTTCCGGCGATCGTCAAGCTCATCAGCGAGAAACGGCGGAGGCTTCCGATGGCTCGGTTCTCAGGAAACGCTAGGGTCGTGGCGGCGATCAACAACGGCGTCGCATTTGTTCGTCGCACCCATGCGACCCGCGGCTGGTATGACGGTCACGATCTCATCAACTGGCTGGATACCCATTACAACAGCGAACTCAACGACATCATCGACTGCCACGTTTCCACGAGTTCAGATCCCGTCCACACGGCAACCATACAGATTGGCAACTACCTGCGAGACCATCTAGGTCAAGAAAAAATCGGCAAAAACGTATCGTACCGTCACATCACTCTGAGGAATGGCGGAAGCCGCAACGGTGAGTGCGAAGTATCGAAGTGGCGAATCTGACCGGACGCCGAACCCCGTGCTGCAGCGGCCCCGGCGCGCCGCAGCGCTCGCTGGTCGTCCGATAGCTTTCTCTCGGCGGGCGGATTCTCCCTATTTCTGGACATCCATCCAATCCTTCAATCAAGAGAGGGGGATCGAATGGCTATCGAGGACGAAGATAATGAGTACCTGACGGAGGACCAACTTGCAGAGAACGAAGAGATGGAAGAGGATGAGGTTGCGAACGAAATGCTCAAAATGATCATTTTTGCATCAAAAAAGGGGTACAAGAGCAGGAGAAAGTTCATTGTCGAGGAGGATGATGATTGCGTCCTCCGTGTCAAGTTCCAGGATGATGGCAGAACCTTCCGTGTCTCCCTGTCGGCGGAAGTGGAGTATTAACGGCGGGTGGCTGGGGTAGAGTTTTCGTGCTACGGCCTTACGCCTGGTCGGCAGACGCCTAACCTCGCGCTGCAGCGGCCCCGGCCCGCCGTGAGGAAACAAAAGGAGACAGCCACCAAATTTGGAGAAGACGAAGCGGACATTCAGGGCCACCCGAAATTTCCTCTGGCTACTGGACAAACGAATCTGTCTTCGGTACGTTTGACCATAATGACGCTGGCTTGGTCGACGTCCGACCGGGCCAAGGCATTGGGAGCCGATGGGGAGCATTCGAGCATGGCACGGCGGAATCGCGCGGAGGTCGTGGTCGCGGATGAGGTCGGGGTTTATCACTGTGTTCAGCGGGTCGTGCGCAGGGCCTTCCTCTGCGGGATCGATCCCCTCTCGGGCAACCCCTACGG
>JBAUOX010000581.1:0-4228 GCA_049579985.1 Isosphaeraceae bacterium
GAGCGCGAGCACTTCGAGTCCCAGTGCATCGTCACCTCGATGAACTACGAAGCGCTCATGGAAGTCCGCCGGTACAATCCCCGAATCCACACGGCTGCGATTGTCACGCTGGCGATCGGCAATATCGACCGGCTCGACGTCGATGCCCTGGAGGTAAACGCCAAGTCGCTGAGCAATCGTCTGATCCGCGCAGCCCGGGCCCGGCACAAGGACGTTTACGTCTGGACGGTGGACGATCCCCGGCAGATGATCAAGCTGGTCGAGCGGGGAGTCTCGCACATCGTGACCAACGTCCCCGACGTGCTCGTCCGCCTGCGTGCCGAGTTCGCCGGGCTGAGCGACATCGAACGCTGGCTGCTTGCCGCGAGCTATCTCCTGGGAGAGGCCGATCAATTCTGAACGGGCGTGCCCAGTGAACGATCTTGGCTCATCCTGCGTTTCGGGGGGTTAATTGGCAAGTATCACCCTAAACCCTTGTGTGGCAGACAGTTGTGGCTGGATTTCGGCCTCTCTAACTGCCTCGTATAAGTGCTTTCCGTAAAAAGAGTTGCGGCGAATTCCGGGTTGTAACCTCCTGAAACGCAGGAAGAGCGTATTGAATTCGTGGTTCCGTTCTATCATTTCATCGTGGTCTTTGGCTTGGTCGGCATGAGCTGGGCGAGTGTGGTTTCGAGGGCGGCGCCACGCAGATCGAGGCGAATGATCTTGCCATCGGGATCGACGAGGTAGGCCGCGGGGATCGAGCTGACGCCGAAAGCGTCGACGAGGTCGGCGCCGGCGGTGCCGTTGTGGAGTTGAGGCCAGGGTAGTTTGCGTACCTTGACAAAATCGGTCACGGCGGTTCGGGTCTCGTCGAGGCTGACGCTGACGATCTCGAACCCCGCGCCATGGTACTTGCGATAGGCGTCTTGGAGTCGCGGCAGCTCGCCGATGCACGGCGCGCACCAGGTGGCCCAGAAATCGATCAGGACGTACTTTCCCTTGAACGATTCCAACCGGACGGCCTTGCCGGCAAGATCCTGGGCCTCGAAGCCCGGAGCAGATTTGCCGACCCGATCCAGCCGTCCCAGCTCCCTGGCGACCTTCTCACGCAAGCCGGGGCTGTCGGGAAACCGTTCCTGGAGTGCCTGGTAAACCTGTCGAGCGATCGCGATCTCACCAGCCGTGACGGCCGTGGTGGCGAACGTCTCGGTGAAGCTGGTCGCGAAGTCTTCCTGATCGCTCTTACCCAGGCCGTTCATCAGCTCCTTGTACCGTGCCAGGGCTTCGTCGTGGCGGCCGGCCTGGGCCCTGGCCATCGTGGTGATGATCTGTGCCAGCGCCTTGACCGGCCCGTCGGGATCGTTCTTGAGGTAGCGCAGGGCCGCCTCCTCGTTGTCGGCGAACCAGTCGTGCTCGATAGCCTTGTTGAAGAGGGCCGCAAACCCCTGATCACGGTCGTCGGCCTTGGGATTCTGCTTCAGGTAAGCACCCAACTCCCGGATCAGGGCACGATCATGCCGGCCGAGGATCTCGGAGACATTCGAAGCGGCCGGCTGCTGGGCCGAAGCGGATCCGGCGAGCACGATGACCAGACCCGGGATCATCCAGAGCGACTTGGTACTCACGGCATCTTGCCCTCTATGCCCCGTGCTTGCGCATCGGGTCGGTATGGAGTGGAGTGGATTGATCCGTCGGTCACAATGGACAGTGCGTGTTACGAACGGGCGGCCTTCAATCACCGCGCTGCCGGACGGAGCGAGCCGGCCGGGGCCATGGCGCCTCCCAGCGCGGGTACCGGGGTGGAAACCGCCACGGCGCCGGGCCGCGAGACGGTGTTGCGAATCACTTCGAGCCACTGGTAGCAACACAGATTCCGCTCGTGTGTGGCGAGGAAGTTCAGGCGTCCTTTCTGGCCCATCTGGTGTGCCAGATTGAGGTCCGCGGCCAGGGTGGTCAGGGCGGAGACGACGCCCTCGCCATCGCCGGGTGCGATCGTGAAGCCGCAGCCGGCGCGGCGGATCGTGTCGGCCGATTCGCAGTGAGCCGGGCCGACGAACAGCGCGGGCCGGCCCGCTGCCATGATGCCGTAGAGCTTGCCCGGAACCACGATCCCGGTCATCTCGGGACGCATCGAGATTAAGTGCACGTCGGCCACCGAAAGCGAGCGGTGCAGCTCATCCCGCGGAACGTAGTCGAGCAGCCGGACGTTGGTCAAGCCCTCGCGATCCCGGGCGGAACGGACCTCCACGGCCCGCGGTCCCGCGCCGACGAAAAGAAAGACCAGGTCGTCGCGGTCGCGGAGTCGGCGCGCGGCCTCGAGGAACTCGTCGAACGAATGTGCCAGCCCGAGGTTGCCGGAATACATGGCCACGAACTTGCCATCCAGACCCAACGACCGGCGCAGCGAGTTGGCCTCACGCTCGACCGGATAAACCCGGTCGCGGCGGCTCCAGACCGGGATCGTCACGAGCCGGTCCTGGCGAACGCCCTTGACTCGCACGCGATCTTCCATGTAGGGGCCGAGTACGACAACGCGGTCCGCCTGGCGGTAAACGAGATTACTCAGCCAGGCCAGGCCGCGCACCAGCGGGTTCCGCGGCGACATCCGCCGCAGAGCCAGGCTGGCGTCGGGATGCAGGTCCATGCTCCAGCACACGTGCGGCGTTCCCTTCAGCCGGCGCAGCAGCGTGCCGATCAGGCCGATCAAGGGCGGCGTCGTGAGCGTGACGACCGCGTCAAACCTGGGCATCCAGGCCGCCTCGAGCACCGCCCGGGCGTAGAAGCTGAGATAGTCGGCCATCCGAGTCAAGGTGCTTCTCCGACCCAAGGATGTGGCCGGCACGCGGTGAATGTGAACGCCTTCGTGCACTTCGTACGCCGGACGCGCGGGCTCGCCGGACCCATAACGGCTCTGGGCGCAGAGCACATGGCACTCGAAACCGCGCGCGGCCAGCGATTCGGCCAGGTCGCTCAAATGTTGGGCCGTGGAAGCGTGATCGGGCCAGTAATACTGGTTGACGAACAGAAGACGCCGGACCGCGGCTGCGGAGCGTTCCTCCGAACGACCCGAAACGTGAATGCGAGGCTCGACTTCTCCGTCGAGCCCGAGCGACGCCGCCTGCGGCTGTGCAGATCGGAACTGTTCAAACATCGGACGGACCGGTTTGGGTCCGCTGCGAAACCAGAGCCGGCGGTTCACCATTTCGCGTCCGCCTGGGCCTTGTTGGCCCGGTACCAGGCGATGGTCTTGGCCAGCCCGGCGCGAAGACTCGTGGGCGGCGCCCAGCCGTCGAGCTCGCGCTTCATCCGCGTCACATCGAGCACCTTCTTGTGCGCTCCATCGGGCTTGTCCGCATTCCAGACGATCTTGCCCTTGAAGGCTGTGACCTCGTTGATCGTCTCGACCAGCTCCCGGATCGAGGTGCCGATGCCCGTCCCGATATTCAGCGGCATGGTGACGTCATTGTACTTTTCCGCGGCCAGCACGATCGCGTCGGCGCAGTCCTCGACATAGATGAATTCGCGGATCGGCTTGCCCGTGCCCCAGACCTCGATGCTCGGCGCGGCGGCGAGATCGGCCTCGACCCACTTCCGCACCAACGCGGCGACCACGTGCGAGCGATCCGGGTTGTACGAATCGCCCGGCCCGTAAAGGTTCGTCAAGATCAGGTGGATCGAGTCGAGCCCGTACTGCTTCTTGTAAGCCTGACCCTGCACCGCCAGCATCTTCTTGGTCAGGCCGTAATTCACCACGCTGGCATGGCATGGCCCGCCCCAGAGGTCGTCCTCTTTGAGGTCCCCCTCGAGATAACCGGGGTAGCTGCACGCCGTCCCGATGTTGACCACCTTGCCGACCCTCGCAAGCCGCGCGGCCTCCATCACGTTCGCGCCCATCACCAGGTTGCTGTAGTAGAGTTTGGCCGGCTCGGTCTGGTTGATACCGATCCCCCCGTAGTATGCGGCCGTGTGGAAGACCACGTCGCTAGGGTGCTCGAGCAGGCAGCGCAGGCAGGAATCGAGCGCCACGAGGTTGTAATCGCGCTGCCGGGGCACGAAGACCTTTGCTCCGAAACTCTCCAGCCGCTTGACCAGGTGCTGGCCGAGGAAACCGGCCCCACCAGTTACCGTGACATGCTTGTTCGACCAGAAACTTCTCATGTAGGGGCTCCGGGAATAGTGGCGAGTGGCGAGTGGTCAGTCAATGGCAGATGGCAGATGGCTCCCCGGTCTTCACTCGCCACTCGCC
>JBAUOX010000582.1:0-1583 GCA_049579985.1 Isosphaeraceae bacterium
GTGTGAACTCCGCGTTTCTCAACATTTCTCAACATTTTACGGCTCATCTGTTCAGGCCATGGATACCCAACTCAACGCGCTACAAACGATAGCGAAACCGCCCTGGTGCACCGTTCACGCGCCGTTGAAAGTGCAGGGCTCGCTCGTCTATGCTCGAAGGGGGAATCCGCGGCAGATCACGTGATGGGCAGCCGAGCTGGGAGGAGGCATCGATGATCGGGCGGCGAGAGTGGTTTCGAAAGGCGATCACGCATGTGCTGGCGGCCTGGGGCGCGAGCAGCGCGGGTGGACTATCGAGCCTCGCCATGGGGCAAGACGCTCCCCCCAAGAAAGGGACCACCTCCAATCGCTACACGGTCCGCAAGCCCGCGCTATCCAAGAGCAAGAGCTCGACCCGGACCTCAGCCGACCTCGGCACGCTGCCGATCCGGGCCGATGAGCAACTGGGAAAGCTGCTGGAGTCGATCCGCGACGCTCATCACCTTCCCGGTATGATCGGCGCGATCGTGAGGGGAGACACGCTGGCGGGCATCGGCGCGGCGGGTATCCGCAAGATCGGATCGGCCGAGCCAATGCAGGTGCTGGACCAGGTTCATATTGGCTCGTGCACCAAGCCGATGACGGCCACCCTGATCGTCATGCTGGTCGACGACGGTCTGCTGACCTGGTCATCCATGATCCGCGATGTGTTTCCCGAAGTGGCGTCCCGCCTGCATCCCGACTTTCAGACGGCCACGCTTGCCGACCTCTTGACGCACCGCGCGGGCCTGCCTCACGACGCGTCATGGGGGCGCTTGCCCGGCCTGACGACGACCGACCAGCGTCGCTCCGCCCTGCTGGCGCTGCTCAGCAAGCCTCCCTTGACCAGGCCCGGAACCGTCTATGCCTATTCCAACGCCGGCTACGTCATGGCCGGCCTGATGGCCGAACAGGTCTCCGGCCAGTCCTGGGAAGAACTGATCCAGCAGCGATTATTCGATCCGCTGGGAATGACCTCGGCCGGCTTCGGGCCGCCAGCTCAGTCGAACCGCGACCGGATCGATCAACCCTGGGGCCATCGCGAGATGTTCGGCCGGTTCAAGCCGGTGCTGCGCGACAACGCCCCGTGCATGGGGCCGGCAGGCACCGTCCACTGCTCGGTTCCCGATTGGGGCAAGTTCGCCGCCCTGCATCTGCGCGGCGCCGAGGGGAAGGCTCGCCTGCTCAAACCGGCGACGTTCCGGACCCTGCACACTCCGCCGCCGGGCTGTGACTATGCCGGCGGCTGGACGGTCGTCGAACGATCCTGGGCGGGTGGACGGACGCTGAGCCATAACGGAAGCAATGCCTACTGGTACGCATCGATCTGGATCATTTCGGCCTTCGACCTTGCAACCCTGGTCGTGACTAACCAGGCGGGAAGCGCCGCCGAGGCTGCTTGTGAGGACGCGACCCGGGAACTGATCAGTTATGCCACAGATCTGCGCCGCGCTCGAGGAACTCGGCGCTAGAGGAGTGCCGCCCTTCGACTCATGCCCGGCTCCTTCAGTCGCGGTCCACGTGTGATCCCACGGGCTCCGATCCGGCGTCCCTCGAGTCTCGAG
>JBAUOX010000583.1:0-1822 GCA_049579985.1 Isosphaeraceae bacterium
GGGAGACTGCTCTTCCTGCGCTCTCTGAATCCCGCCCACCTGGACGAAGTTGGTTCTGAACCACGTCGAACGCTTGAACCCATCGATATTGAGCTGGAAGACCCCGGATTCCGAGCCCCCCGGGCTAAGTTTGATGGCGTCGGCAGTCAGCGTGAGATCCTTGCCGGCTTCCAGCGCGCCGGAGAGCTTTCCCTGGGGGTCGCCCAGGAGCGAGGGAAACAACTCCTTGTCTTTGGGCAAGACGAGCTCGACCAGGCAAGGGGGACCGGTCATGGTCGGCAGAGCGCGGAGATTCACCTTGAGTTGATTCTCGCCGCCTGGACCCGATGGCGTGAACTGCGCAGCGGTAACCTGAACATACTCCTCGGGAAGCAGGATCCTTGGTGCCAGCGGCTGGACGTCATACACTTGACTGCCCCCCGGGGCCCCGTCGCGAAGTCGGAGCCGCAGGTCCGCGGGCGCCTCCGGTAAGGGTTGCCCTTCCTTGGGCGGAGGAGGACCGAAGCCGGGAACCAGGAGGGTTGACTTTTCGGGTAACAGTAAGGCCTTGGCGCCGCTCGAGGCGATAACCTCACTTCCCCCCATCACCTCGACAATGACCTCTCGCGGCGTTGACTGGGAGGGATTTCTCACGAACGCGTAGAATGGCTGTCGGCCCGGGAGAGTCCGAAGAGCGAAGCGGTCGAGAGGGACCTCGGTCAGCTTGTCCTGGGTGCTGCTGAGCTCAATCTTGGGGAAGATGCTCTTCCATTCGAAGTGCACAGGAACCAGGAGATGAAAGGATCGGTTGCTGGCCAGACGGGCCTGGAGGATAAACCCCTTGGGCGGAGGGGTGTCTGGCCGGCCCTTGGCCTCGTCCCAGGCAACCCGGACAGTCACCGTGGCCGGTTTCTGGGGCGAAACCTCGACTTCGGCAGGATCTGGCGGACGTACCTCGAGTCGTGGGTCATCGACCTGGAACGAGGTCAGATCGACTTTCTGGGGAGCGTCTGGTGCCGCGGCGCCCGCATCAATTTGCACGCTGATCGTCGCCTGGGGCTGGCTGGCCGAGACCGTGGGAATCGTGGCTTGTGGCAGGCTCATCGAGAGCGAAGTTTCGGAGCGCGGCTCTCCTGTCCCCGGGCAGTCCTGCGCCGCGTTATCGTAGAACTGGGAGGGCTCCTGCTCTTCATGGAGGTCATGACTTTGATGGCGATAGTGCTCGGCCAGCCAAGACCAGTTCGACAGGGCTCTTCGCTCGCGGTTCTGCCGGGTCGGACTGGAGTCGAGGCTGAGCAGGAAGGCAGGTGCGATCCAGCCGACTCGATCGTCACCGTCCAGCTTGCCACGCTGGTTCATCACCTGGCTCAGCTTGTCATAGACTAGTGCGGCGACCTTGGCGAGACCCGCCCAGTTTTGAGCCAGGTCCGAGGTGTGCGAGGATTCATCCTTACCCGGCGCTCGGTTCAGCGCATTAACTTCCCTGTTCAGCTCCACCGCGCCACCAAGATTCGCGGCCATGGCGTCCGCGCCCGTGACATAGAGCAGGGCCTCCAGCCGCTTGGCCCGCCTGGCGACCTGGCGGCGCGCGAGGTCTGCCCGGCCAGCGTCCGCCTCCGATTCCGCGGTTGTCATGTCGCCGCGAACGGGCAGCTCCCCGAGTTTCCGATCCAGTGCTCCAAGCCCCCTCCAGAGCGCGGAACGATCCGAGACGGCAAGAAATGGGGTGGTCAGGAGCGCCTCGATCTCCACGGCCGTTTGAGGCTCTGGCCTGGACTCGATCTGGCTCAGCAACTCGCTGACGTTGTCGGCTTGGAACGGCCGTTCCAGTTGCTCCAGCGAG
>JBAUOX010000584.1:0-2339 GCA_049579985.1 Isosphaeraceae bacterium
ACCACGTCGGGGTTGAAACGGTGACCGGCCTGGGGCGCGAACGGCCCGAAGACGCGGTAGCCGTAGAGGGTATCGGGCGACAGGCCGTGGACGAAGACGTGCCACACGTCGCCCGTTTTGTTCAGCCTCGGGTCCAACGGGATCTCGGCGGCCCACCGCTCGTGCCCCCGCCGGGACAGGACCAGGTGGACGCGCTCCGCGTGCCGCGCGAATACGGCGAAGTTCACGCCCCCGGGGCGCACGGTCGCGCCGAAAGGGGCGCCGTGGCCGCGCGAGACGGTCAGCTTGGCCTCAGGTTCGGCGTGGACTTGCTCTTGAATCGTTTTCATGCGAATGCTCGTCGTTTCGGGCTGGTGCGGTCCGGCCGGTGAGTCGGCGCGCGGGGCGGGCGTGCGCGCCCTCAGCCGAAGTCGTGGGCGAGGACCTCCTGGCCGCGCCGGCAGAGCTCCCTGCCGTTCTCGGTCCAGAAGCCCTGCCCCCAGTAGCGGAAGCAGCTCGTCTCCGCGGCCAGCAGGTGGAACAGCGCGTTGCGGTAGGCGCGGCCGCCCCGGTCGACGGGCCGGCCGTCCAGCACCTGGTGGAACCGGGCGCTGAGCTTGTTCATTGGAGTTAAGAGGTTCTCATATCCCCGGACCCAACTGATGTTGTTTGTCCACGAGCCACCCTCCATGCTAAAGCCGGGCCGCTCGCGCTGGAGTGCCTCCAGGGCCTTGTCGGCGGCGCCCGGCTCCCAGGCGGTGATGTGTGCGAACAGCGCCGCCTGGTGGATCGGCCGGCAGGCGGGCAGCATGCCCTCGGTGACGCCCGCCTGCTCGATCAGTTCAAGGTACTCGGTGACGTTCGCGGCGACCACCCCCTCGTTGCCGTGGCGGTCGGCGGCCTGCCGGAAGGCGCTGGGGAACTCGTTCATCATGACGCCGCCGTTCTCGCCGTCGCCGATCTGGGTGACGAGCGGCGGGATCGACACGCCCGCCACCTCCCGGCGCTGCAGGGTCTGGGCCTCGTAGAACGGCTGCATCTGCCCGACGAGCTTGGTGTCCGACCCCTGCGTCTTAATGACCGCGACGATTGACACCTCCTCGCCGCACGAGTTCCTGGCCACCAGCCGGTGGGGCAGGTGCCGCTCGCGCAGCCCGTGGCCGTCGAGGTCCTCGACGGAATGCTCCTGCACCAGGAGCCAGCGGTAACCGCATTCTTTCAGGGCCTTGACGTATTCGAACGCGACGTCGGGGTGGTTGGGCAGGTGCATCTCCGGGGGCGAGAACCCGCGGACCCGGCCCAGGGCCTCCCAGCCGAAGACGGCCGCGAACTGCTGCTGCCAGGCGCGAAGGTGCAGCACGAAGTCTGGGGGGGGCGTGGACGGGGCCACCGCGTGGCCCCACATCGTGCCCAGCCACTCCGCGTACCGCCGCAGGCGCGGGTCGCAGGTGATCCCGCGGAGCCGGTCGAACACGTCGCCGCGGCCCATCTTCCGCAGCCCGTAGAGCAGCTCGCCCGAGTAGTCGAGCATGACGCGCGGGGTCCGCCCCGCGCCGACGAGCTCAGCGATCAGGTCGCCGATCCGGGCGTAGCACTCGGCGAAGACCGGGGCGTTGTGGCTGTCGCCGATGCCCGGGTTCCGCACCATGTGGTCGAGGTTGCTGATGACCTCCGCGGTCCGGAGGTCGGGGCCGCTGGCCGGGATCAAGGGCTGATGCATGTGCAGGGCGACCGCGAACGCCGCGCGGAGGCGGTCGAGTCGCAGGTCGGTCTCGTGGAGGTACACCGGGTGGCGGGCGCGGGTGACCTGCTCCACTTGGGCCTCCGCCCCGCAGAAGTTCGGGAGGCCGTCGATCATCTCGGGAATGGGTCGAAGCTCCATGCGATACTCATCCTTTCGCGAGCGGGGGTTCGTGAACCCTCCAGGGCAAACGGCGAATGGCCGATGACGGAGCACGAATGCCGGAGGACCAATAAGATGGGGCAAGGCGAAAGCCCGGGGCCCCATTGACCCCGTGTCTGCCGTCGGGCGTCCACTATCTGCCTTGCAAGAATTATACCTGTCCTGCGGGGATTAGGCGCAAGTGGCTCCTTCCGCGGGGGCGAAGAGCCGGTAATCCAGTTCCGGGAAGATCGCGTCCATGTACTCCAGGGCCTCCAACTGCGGGGCGTCGATGTTCCGGTGCTCCAGGGAGTTCAGCAACTCGTGGAAGCGGTGGAGGTGGTCGTTGACGCGGCGCCGGGCGTATTCTTCGGTGGTGCCGTTGGTGATGATGAAGGGCCAGTCGGAGCTCTGAGCGAGCATCAACTCGCGGCCCGCCTGGCAGAGGGCCCGCTCCTCCAGGCTGCCGGCGTCGGCG
>JBAUOX010000585.1:0-5791 GCA_049579985.1 Isosphaeraceae bacterium
GTCCAGGTGCCGCTAATGCCTGGCTCGGCCCCCGCGACTGACCACGACGAGGGCTCACGACAAGGAAATTTCGAGGCTCAATCACACAGCGTTTGATCTCGCTGTCTACGCTTCGCAGTGATGGTCATCCATCCCCACGCAAGACTCGCTTCCGGCTGCTGGCCCGGCTCTGCCGGACGGGTTTGGCTACCCGCAGGGTTTCGATGAAAGGTTTTACATTTTGAGATGATTCTCCTTTCCCGAGCTTCTTGGCGCAAGGTCAGACCGAGTTTTTAGTTAACTAACAACTCGGTCTGACCCCACCGGCTCAAGATGAAGTCGAATGTCGTAAGGTCTTGGTTTCAAGGGCCCTACTTCAGAGCCACCTCAGGGACTCGAACCCTGGACTTCAGCTTTACGAAAGCTGCGCTCTACCAACTGAGCTAAGGTGGCTAGTGTCGATTCGCCTTGTTCCGGCCACGGTCCTCAACAAAGCGGGGGTTCCGCTTGGCGTAAGCGGTACGCTGCCGGTTGAGCTACGGCGGCGGCATCGCAGCAAATTCCTAACATATCGGCGGGGCGCGAAGGGTGTCAAGGTTGACCAACCTGAGTTGAACGTCTGGCCACCAATGGAGATCCCGAGACGTTTACCTTGGACCCAGGGCGATGGCGCGCTGGTAGACGTCGAGGTAACGGTCGATATTGCGGTCCATGGCGAAATGCTCGCGGGCCACGGGGCCGCATGCGGCCGCGAGGGAAGCGGCCAGGTCAGGGTCAGCGAGGACCTTCAGGATTCCCTCGGCCAGCGGGCCGGCGGCGACCGGGGTCAAGAGGCCTGCGCCGGAACGGCCCAGGAGGTGTTGATAATCGCCGAAGTCGGTCGCCACGATCGGGCGGCCGGCGGCGAGATAGACGGCGATCTTGCTCTGGACGGAATAGTTCTCACGACAGGCGAGTCGGGGATGGACCAGGACATCGGCGCGGCGCGAGAGCGCGACGACCTGATCGGGGGTCTGGCCGGTCAAGACGATCAATCGCTCGCCGTGCCGGCCGAGCTGGGCACGGTAACGCTCGCCGGCCTCGGCGGGACCGCCGACCAGGACGCAACGGGCATCGGGCCGCGACTCGAAGATCCGCGGCAGCGCCTCGATCAAGATCGGCACTCCCTGGTTGGGGTGAACGATGCTGCCGACGTACATGATGACCTTGTTTTCGGGTAGCACGCCGGGGATCGACCCCGGTCGGCCGGGCCGCTCGTACTCGGCCAGGTCGATGCCCGGATAAATGACGCTCACCCGGTCGGCCGGAACACCCTTCTCTGTGACGACAACCTGCTTGACCGGCTCGCCCAGCGCGATGACTTGCGCAGCGTGCAGGTAAACGCTGCGCTCGACTGCCAGGTAAGAGCGGAAGACCAGTCCCCGACCCAGCCGCTGGCGTTCCACTTCATCGCCCAGGAGCGAGTGGATCTCGTAAACCATCGGCCAGCCATTGCGGCGGCAGGCGGCGTACGCCCGCGTCGCCCCGCCATAATGCTGGGCGTGGACGACGTCAAACGGGAGCTCCCTGGCAATACACCGCAATCCCGACCCGCCGATCCAGCCGGCCGGGGGAATGTTGAACACGGGCGTTCCTTCAAAATCCTCAGACCGGGCCCGCAGACCCGTCGCGGGCCTGAGCCGGAGATAGGCGACCACCACGTCCACTCCCCGCGGCTTGAGGGCCCGCAAGATCTTGATCGGCAGCATTGCCGTGCCGTCGTACTCGCCGGGGATCGGAAACGAGGTGACCATCAAGACGCGCATCGTCCTTGGCTCCATCCGTCAGGGTGTCGTCGCAAAGGCCCAAGCATAGTGGCCCACCCACCCGGGCGCGAACCCCGATTTGATGTTTTGCATCCAAGGGAGAAGGACCAGTGGTATTCACTGCAGATTGGGGTTCCAGGAGCATCGGAGCAGAAAACAACGCTAAGCCGTCCAGTTTGCTGGGCAGCCAGCGTGCCGGTGCTTAGAGAACCTGCGACGCGAGACCGATCCCGAGACGGAATACGTCTCGTTCGACCGTCGATGGGTGCTTCGGGTGCTGACCCGAATCATCGCGGACCTCGACGAGCCGGCCAGTTTCCCGCCGATCGTCGATGAAGAGGAAGCCAAAGGCGAGGACGCCGAAGCCCGTCGCTTCCGCCACCGGAAACGGCTGGCGGAACCTGACCCGCCGCCGAAACGCTTGAGCATACGGGAAGAACGAGCCGCCCTGCGGGCCTTGCTGGATCTTCCGCCGTCCGAGAGGGGGTAAACGAGCCCGGTCCCGGGCCTTTCGTTGGAACGTATTGGCCCACGTCAGCCGACTGCGTCTTCTGCCCAGGGAGACGCACACCAGAAATGCGGGAGAGCCCGTCTCGGGTCCCTAGCTCCAGCGCCGCCGATCAGGGCCAGAGCGTCCCAGCCACCGCGAGCTGGCACACCTTCCGGCGGATTTGAGTGACCAGCTCTTCCGTGGTGGACAGTGCCTCGATCTCCGCCCTGGTGATGACGATCAGCCGAATCTTCTTCGGAAGTGCCACGGCGACCTCGTAATGCGCTTGCCCCCTGTCCTGCGCGTCACCGGTCACGCCGCTCATCGCGAGGAGCAGTCCGAAGTCCAGACCCCGGTTCTCGATCTTTTTCAGAAACCAGCCTACCTGCTCGCTTCCAACAGGTCTCGACCAGAACTTGCACTCTACGAGGATGACCGCGTTGAACGACTTGAGACCTGCCGGGTCTTGCTCGTTCCACAAAGCGATGTCGATCTCCTCCGTCGCAAATGCATTCAGAGAGTTTCTCTCGGTGATGGACACGCCGGGTACCTGGCCGAAGAGATAGCAGGCCAAGTCCTCGAAGGCCTTACCCTTGGCGTCGTTGGTGGCGGCTCCGTCAGCCGCGGCGAGGAGACCTTGAATGAGGGTCTTGTCGTAAGCGGGCATCTCACCTTGCCCCGTGGACCCGCTCGTTGCGCAGCTTTCGTACCAGTTCGCCGAAGCTCATGCCCTGGAGAGCACGGAGAAACTCCTCGGCCGAGATGGCGAGGATGTTCGGTGCCCGGATGGCCTGCGCGGGATCCAGGGGGGAGTGCAAGTAGATCAGAAGAGACCAGCGGACCCCGGTACTCCCCATCGTCCGGAGAAGGTTCAGAACGACCTCCTCCCACGCCGTTGCGGAGCCTATGTTCGCTTTAACCTCGATGAGGAGCGGGTTGTTCACCCAGGGTTCGAAGTCCTCCGACCACACGGCGAGGTCGACGCCACCGTCACGGCGACCAGACTGCGAAACCGTGTCAATCCCGCACTGCCGAACGGCCTCGACGACGACTTCTTCCATTACCTGCGCGGTCTTTTCCCCCGTCGCCCCAATCAATTTCGAAAGGAGCCGATCCGCAGCCTCGCCAAGCGGGCGTGTGCGTCGCACCGGCGTCTCGCGCGTGCTCCCGTGATGTGGGACCTTGAGAATCTGCGCAACCGCGAAATCCACCGCTTGAGGGTTGGTCAACTCGGCCCGCACGTAAGGGATGCCGGTCGACGCCCATGTCGAGAGCGGTGCGTCCCCTGACCCCAGGACCAGCATGCGTTTCTTCATCGCTTGGGCGAAGCCCAATTCGAAGAAGACATTTTCCGACGAGGTACCCGAGCCCAGCACACCTACGACGATGTCTGCGCGGGACATCCCTTCCTGAAGGATCTCCGAGAGGGGACGGCCGGGGAGGTCGAGTTCATCAGCGGTAAACGTCTTGATCCCACGGCGCTCGAGGATCTGCCGGACGCCCCAAACGTCAACGGAGACCGGTGCCGTGATGAAGGCCGTCATACCCGAAGGGTTGCCATCGGGCGTGCTTTCCGCGCGCCTTGGTAGCGTGCTCGTCCCGCTCATTGTTCCTCCTGTGGGCGCGACCGATGATCTTCAGTCAGCGCTCCTCTCGTAGATTATACCTGGGACGGCATCGCGACCGAGCGGTTTCGGTCCACGAGACGGCTTATGATAAGAAACGGTCAAAACCAACGCAACTCCGTATCCATCCCTACAGCGGTTCGTCCTTTGCGTGGGAAGACGCAACGGGAAGGGGAGAAGAGGAGAGAACAGATGCCAGCCTGGTTTGAACCCCCAGCGCCTTGACTCCGACTACCCAAGGACTACCATTATGGTGGGCCGAGGAGTATGATGGGCCTGAACAAAGGGGACCACATGGCACACACGAAGGCCGGCAGTGCGGCCAGCCGGGAGACGAGGACCACAGCCCGGTCGGACGACCGGGTCGCCGTGATCATGCTCAAGGGCCGACCGGAGTATCGCGACTGGATCAACGAGCTCGCTGAGCAGGCGCGGATGCCGGCCTCGGTGCTGATCGATCACGCCTTGGCTGAGAAGGCCGCGCGGCTGGGATTCCGGCCGCCGCCGCCCCGCTGAGAGGAGACAGTCATGCCCGATCGTATTGAGACCGAGGGAGGACGCGCTCAGAACCGGCCGGACCAACCTGACCGTGAAGAAGTCTTCGAGCAGGGGCAGTTGGAGACCCACCAGCAGGTGATGGAGGAGGCCGCCGCCCTGGCTCGGGCTCATTACGAGGTCGAGCCGGGCCTCCGGGCCATCTACCGCCTTGAGGGCCCCGATCCGAACTACCTTCGGATCAAGCTGCTGGAGGTCAACGAGCAGACGGTGCCCACGGGCATCATGCCTGTCGGCTTTCCGCCCCACCCGGCCAGTGGCCTCCACTATCCGTCCGTCGTTATCGAGGTCACGCCACAAGAATACGAAGCCATCCAGCGCAAGGAGCTGGACCTGCCGCCCGGCTGGGAGGTCCGGGACGCGTACGAGCGGCCGGCGGGTGCCGACCACGCCGGGGGCGATCCATGAAGCAGTCCTCGCATGCTTGGTCGCGGGCCTACGCGCGGCAGGCCCAGGCCGACCTCGACGCGCGGGAGGTGCTTCTGGGAGCTACGGTCCCCGCCTGTCAGCACCTGCACTTTCTGCAGATGGCTTGCGAGAAGATCTCCAAAGCCAACCGTTGCCTGGGCGGAGCCAACCCCGAGACGCTCAGGCACAGCCATGGCTTCGCAGCGAAGGTTCTGCCGCAGATCGCCAGAGAATTGTTGCGGCGGTCCGCCTTCGCGGCCGATCTGGAGGTCGCGCCTCGTGGCCTCGAGGCGATGGTCCGACAACTCGCTCGGGAGGTTGACCTGCTGGCCCCCGCGATGGATGACGACGGGCGGCGGCCGGACAATTGCGAGTACCCTTGGGAAGACGACGGGGGCGCTCTTCACGTGCCGGCCGAGCACGGGTTCGGGCCTCTCGGGACCTTGCACCGGCACCGTGCTGGCGCCACGTTTCTCAAGTTCGCCGCCGCCGCGGAACTTGCAGGCGGCTTCTACGCCGCGTCGTGAATAGTGATTGCCCCTTCCGTCCCAAGACGCAAGCTCTGGTGAGAGAGGAGCTTTCAGGCGCGTTCTATACAGTAGTTTCCAGGTTTTACTGTACTAATTCTATACAAACGATCATTGAATGTGGCGAGAGTACATATCTTAATCTTAGTGATTCGTAGCTCAGGTTGGGGCACAAAGCCTGAATACGCAAAGCCTTACACCAATTTAGAGTAAACAACATACGAATTCGTGTTGATGTGAGTTCGTCGTTTCTGTAAATGTGGCTATGGTTATCCAACGCATGCGTAACGAGCGTAGTTTGACCGAGCTCTTTGGTCTTACAGGACTTGCGTTACTACAGTAAATCCTGGAAACTACTGTTTAATCCGACGATAGTGCCCAGCAGGATAAGGAAGCCAGAAC
>JBAUOX010000586.1:0-18342 GCA_049579985.1 Isosphaeraceae bacterium
GGCCTGGGCCTGTTCAATTACGAGAGTGGCAATACCTGCTTCCCGCCCTCGGGCGAATCCACCAACTTCAACCCGCCTGCGGGCTCCTTCCCCTCGACCCAGTTCGTCGATGGCGGTTGGAACGCCCTGGCCCGCATCTTGCCCTTCATGGAGGGCAATACGTCGTTCAATGCTCTGAACTTCAACGTGGACTACAACGAAGCCACGGGCATGAACTTCACCGGTGCCGCTACCGTAGTCGCCGTCTATCTTTGTCCTTCTTCCGCTACGCGTCAGCCGTCCGGCGGTAATGATGGTATCGATCCCAACGACCCCATCACGGGGCCTCCGCCTGGCTTCGGAAGGGGCTACGGTTACGACGACTACGGTCCGACTTGCTATACGGATATCGACCCTTTCGGATTGATGAATAACTCGGCGGATGGCAAAATATATCCCGCTACTCCCTACCGTAACAAGGGAGCCCGGGCCGATGGCCTTCTGAAACAGGGCAAAACGACCATCGCACAGGTCACCGATGGTACCAGCAATACGATCGCTATCGGGGAGGATGCCGGTCGTGACCCACGTTATCTGAGCCCATACACCGAAGGCTACTATGATGGGGTAAATCTTCGTGTTATCGGGACTAATTCCGCTCCGGGATTGGGGCCGGCGGGCGGACTGGCTCCTGCACGTCGCTATTGGCGTTGGGCTGAACCTGACACTTCGTTCGGGGTTTCTGGGCAGCCCAATAACAAGTACCAACCCTCCTATGAGGTATTGCCTTGGCAGGCGCCCCCAGGCCCTCTCTTCACCGCGGGTAACAACGCTGGGGCCAACGACGAGCTGTACTCCTTCCATCCCGGCGGCGTCAACTGCCTGTTTGGTGATGGCAGCGTTCACTTTATCAGGGACACAATTAACATTGTTACCCTCCGCTCTCTCGTTACCTCCCATGGTGGTGAGGTAATCTCCGCCGACGCCTATTGACTCCGGCCCCAAGCTTCCGAAAAGCTGGGCCGAGAAACATCCCGACCCGGTGTCCCGCCATTGCGGGGCGCAGGGTCTTCTCATTGATCCTGTAGGGCAGGATTCATCCCCGGGATGTCCGTCTTTTCCTTCCTCCTGCCGCGAGGTCAAGCTGCTTGGGCCGAAGCCACATGCATGGGGACCTCTGGCTGATGGCTCGACTTGCCCGCTCTTCGTGTCCGATCCTTCTGTCAATCATTTGCTTTGCCCCGGTTCTCTGCCGGGAGCACCAGTTCGGCTTTCGCGACGCAGCCGACTTCTACTATCCCCTCCAGCTTCGCGTCCAGCAGGAATGGCGAGCCGGACGCTTACCGCTCTGGGAACCGGAAGAGAACGGAGGGGTTCCCCTGCTGGGGAATCCGTCGGCCGCGGTACTCTATCCAGGGAAGTTGATCTACGCGGCCTTCTCGTATCCGTGGGCGGCGCGGATCTACATCATTGCCCACGTGGCTCTCGCCTTCGCGGCCATGTGGACCATGATGCGCGGCTGGAACGTATCGCCGTCAGGTGCGTCGCTTGCCGCCCTGGGCTACGCGTTCGGCGGTCCGGTGCTGCTCCAGTACTGCAACGTGATCTTTCTGGTCGGCGCCGCATGGATGCCACTGGCATTTCACCACGTCCATCGCTGGTTACAACTCGGTGATCGCCGCGCGATCGCCTGGCTGGCGTTCGTCCTGAGCATGCAGACGCTCGGCGGAGATCCGGAAGCCGCTTACCTGTCGGCCTGCGCCGCCGCGGCCTACGCTCTGGGGCTTTCGCTGACCGCTCAAGGTCACCATCGGGGCCGCAGGCTGGCGCTGGCTGGCCTGGCGGTGCTGATCGTCTATCTGGGCCTTCTCGCCTGGAAGCTCTGGGGCGAGAAGCTGGGGCGACGGATGGCGATCGGCTGGTGGCCGACCGCCGAGAGGTTGGCCCTGACGGGGTGGGTCGTGGCTACCCTGATTTTCCTGGTCCGCTGGGTGCGAAGGGACCGGACCTGGGGGACGGGAGCTCGCCTGCTGGGGCTGGCTGGAGGTTGCGTACTGGGGCTGGCAATGGCGGCGATCCAGTTGGTCCCGAGTCTCGAATTCATCGCGCTCAGTCCCAGGGCCGGCAGCGGCCCGGTCCCCGCGGCGATCTACGACTTCAGCATCCACCCGGCTCGGATGATCGAGGGCCTCTGGCCCAACGTCTTCGGCACGATCGCCAGGGGTAACCATCGCTGGCTCGAAGCCTTGCCCCCGACATTCGATTATCAGGTCTGGCTGGAATCACTCTACCAAGGTGGTCCGATCCTGATCCTCGGCCTGGCCGCCGCGGGTTTTCGCCGGGGCCCCTCGTGGCGAGCGTGGCTCACGGGTGCGGCGCTCGTCGGCCTGGCCGCCGGCCTGGGGACCTATGGCAGCCCCCTCTTCTGGGCGAGAAGCCTCGCGCCGCTGGCATCGATCGTGGGCCAGCATGCCACGAGTGCCGAAGGGCAAGGCGACAGTCAGACGCTGCCTGGCGGTGTTGGCGGCATCTACTGGCTGATGGCCACAGCCCTGCCTGGTTTCAGCTCGTTTCGATACCCGGGGAAGCTCCTCGTCATCGCCAGCCTGGGAACCTGCGGGCTTGCCGGACTGGGGTGGGACGAGCTATGCCAGACCGGCTCGCGACGGCCGGGCCGGCTAGCCATCGCCGGGCTGGCTGCCACGATTTGCTCCCTGGTCTTGCTCTTGATCCCGATGGGGCGAGACAGATTCACCCAGTTCTTGACGCTCCATCCGGACCTGACGACGACGGTCTTCGGCCCCCTGCAAACCCCCGGCGCACTCGGGGATGTGTCGCACTCGCTGGTCCACGCCGCCGTCATGATGTGCGCCTGCTTGCTGTTATTTCGCTGGGCCAGGCGATCGCCGCGACTGGCCGGCGTCGCGGCCGTGGGCGTGTTGACCCTCGATCTGGGCCTGGCCAACGCGCCTCTGATCCATACCGTGCCCCAGCGGGTGTTCGATGCCAGACCGCGTGCCCTGGATGTGATCGACCGTGCTGAGGCCAGGGAGCCGGCGAGCGGTCCTTACCGGATTCATCGCATGCCCAACTGGGCGCCCGCCGTCTGGCTAACCCAGGGTGCTCCGGACCGGATCGAGACCATCGTGCGCTGGGAGCGGGATAATCTCCGCCCCAAGTACGCGATCACGGAGGGAGGTTCTTACACCCTCACGAAGGGCACCGCCGAGCTGTCGGATCTGCTCCCGTTTTTCGACACTCTGCGGATTCGCCTTGATGCCGAGACGAGCAGTAAACACGGGTTCCCCCCCGGCTATCAGGTCCTCTACTACACGCGGCGAGGCTTCGACTTGTGGAACACGCGCTACTTCATCCTGCCTGCCCGTCTGGCCCTGGGCAGCCGATTCCGTGGTGTGCTCTCATTCCTGCCGCGTACGACGGAGATCGATCGGCCGCCGGGAGCCTTCGACGGCCCCGATGGCGAGCGGCTCCGGAATTCCTGGCTGCGTGAGAACGATGTCCACATCCTTCGCAACGAGGCCGCCTTCCCCCGCGCCTGGATCGTCCATCGGGCCCGCTTTCCGGCTCCCATCACCGGGCGAAGTCCGACGGATCGCCTGCGCGTGATGGATGAGATTCTTTATCAGGATGACGAGCTCTGGCATGTGGAGGGACGCAAGGTCCACGACCCCAAAGCCCTGGCCTGGCTCGAGGTCGATCCCGCCGACCGCCAGAGCATCGCCCAGGCGCTTTCGGGAGCGGCTTCCGGGCCTTCCGAAACGGTCACGATCGATCGCTATGAGCCCCAACGGGTTGAGCTCACCGCTCATCTCCAAACGCCCGGTCTTGTGGTCCTGGCCGATGTTTACTATCCCGGCTGGGAACTGACCATAGACGGTGTGGCGACGCGCGTGCTCCGCGCCAACCGTGCCATGCGGGGGGCCCTGGTTTCGGCCGGAACCCACCTGCTCGTCTACAGCTACCGGCCCAGGTCGCTGCTCGTGGGAGCCGCCGTCTCGGGGATCGGGCTAGTGGCCCTCATGATCTTGCTCGTCCCGCGCGCCTCTCGACACTCCAGTGCCCTTGGCCTGCGTTTGCCCTCGGAGCTGGTCAAGGCCTGCGCGGCCTTCACGATCGTTTGGATCGATCCGTAAGGCCGCGTTGAAATGCCCGGCGGCCTCGCTTGTTCGACCCGCGCGGGCAAGGGCCGACGCCAGGAGGATGTGATTCGCCGCCTTGGCAGGCTCGAGCCGGACGGCCTCGGCAAACTGGGCAAGGGCCTGATCGAGGTTTCCGTTCTGCTCCAGCGCCAGCCCCAGGTTGATCCGGGGCGAAACCAGCGAGGGGTCGAGCATGGACGCTGCGGCGAACTGCTCGATGGCCGGCTGCGGCTCACCCGCTTGCGCATGGGCCAACCCCAAATCGTTGCGGAGCATGGCGTCGAGCGGCAACAGCCGGACGCCCTCCTGGAGCTCGATGATCGCTGACTTGACCCGTCCCTGGTCCAGGAGCGCCCGGGCCAGGTTGCGGCGTGCGAGCGGAAAGTTCGGCTTGAGGCGGATGGCCTCCCTGAAATGGCCGATTGCCTGCGGCAGCCGCCCCTGTCTTGCCAGCAGCGAGCCGAGGTCGTTCTGTGCTGCGGCATATCTCGGCTCCAGGCGCACCGCCTCGGCCACTTCGCGCATGGCCTCATCGAACCGTCCCTGCCGCAAGAGCGCGGCACCCAGAAGATTGTGGACATCGGGATTTCGCGGATCAGACCGTAGCGCTCGAGCGTAGTACTTCATCGCTCCCCTGTCGTCGCCCGCGAGCGACCTGTTCAGCCCCATGTAGAACAGCACGGTGACGTCGTCCGGGTATCCGTGGTCGTGAACGTGCCGCCAGAGTCCAGCGGTGGTCTCCCAGGTCCGGCACTGGCGCCAACTCAGGACCGACAATACCGCGATCAGAAACAAGGACGTGAGAGCGAGCGCGACGACCCGGTGGCGACGGCGTTCGATCCAAGGAAGCACCAGCACCACACCATACGCCAGCACGGCCGCCAGGCTCATCGACGCGACGTAGCAGTAGCGATCGGCCGCGAGCTGGTTGCCGATCCGGACGATTCCCAGGTTGGGTGCCAGGATGACGAAGTAGACGATCCATGCGATGGCCAGGCCCACCCAGCGACGGCCAAGCGCGAGGATCCCCAGCGTGATCGCCAGAACGAGCGCGACGCTGCCGAGATACGGCCAGGTCATCATCGCCGCCCGTCGGGGCAGTGGATAGTACGCCACCAGGTCTTGTGGCCAGAAGGTCTTGGCCAGGTACAAACAAACACCGTAACATGACTGGACCAGACGCTCGAGCACCCCATAATGCTCGATCGAAATGAGCGATTCGTTGCTTTGCTTCGCCAGGATGGCCAGGCCCACGAACACGATCGCCAAGGCCAGGAACGGAAGCTTCTCACCGAGAATTGCCGCGACTCGACGGCGCAGGTCGAGATCGGCACGCAACCGGCACAGCGGATACACATCGATCGCCAGCAAGACGAGTGGCAAGGTGACGGCCACGGCCTTGGAGAGCAGGGCGGCCGTGAACAAAGCGAGAGTCACCATCGTCCAGGCCCGGCGACGCCCGCCGTCGGCAGCAGGCTCGTCATGCGTCCGAAGGTAAGCAAGGATCGTGAGGATCGAGAACAGTGCGCAGGGCAAGTAGGGCTGGCACGATGCCCAGGCGACCACCTCGACCCGCAGGGGATGAACCGCGAACAGGGCTGCGGCCAGCGCGGCGGCAAGTTGCAGATGAATCTCGCGTGGACCATCTTGGTTTCCAGGCCAGCCACAGCGCCGGAGGATGGCCACGATCAAGGCGAAGAGCGCAACGGCCACAGCCGCGTGCAGGCCGATGCTGACGAGATGATATCCGCGCGGATTGAGGCCCGAAAACACGAATTCCAGTTCCAGGAACATCCAGGCCAGGGGCTGGTACACGCCCAGCAGAACGGTGGTCCAGGCCCAGCGGATCCGGCTCCAGCCAAGGCCCCGAAACCATGGGTTTTCAACGAAGTTCTCGTCGTCGTCGAATGCGAGGAAGCCGTTGTTCAAGGCGGGAAGAAAAGCCGTCGCGGCCACCACCGCAAGGGCGACGACGATCCACCAGCGCAGAGAATACCAGAAGGGTTTCGTCACGCTGCGATCTTGGTCATGCAAGTTCGGCGAGCCTTTCAGCGATCATGTTTCCGCCGCCTTGGATACCCCTGGCTTCACAGGAAGTTGCATTTAGGCCGTAAACCCTTATGGCTCTAAGGGTTACCAGGAACTGTCCGTATCTCCTTTGATACTTTGGACTTGCGGCCTATATGCAATTTCCTGTTCAGCCATGGGGAGGAAAGGCAGTCCCCCCGTCTTGATTCAGGATGGTATCGATCCTAAAATGCCAGCATGAAGCTTACGCTCCAACTGCAACTGCTGCCCACTCTCGATCAGAAGCCAGCCCTGCTGGCCACGATGGAGCGGTTCAACGAGGCCGCGACGTTCGCCGCGAAACTTGGTTTCGAGCATGGCGTATTCTCGCAACCCAGTATCCACAAGCTCGCCTATCGCGAGATCAGAGAGCGGTTCGGTCTGTCCGCTCAGATGGCGGTCCGAGCGATCGGCAAAGCAGTTGAATGCTTCAAGCGGGACAAGACCCGGTGTCCTACGTTCACGCCGCGATCGGCGATCTGCTACGACAATCGCATTCTCGGTTTCAAAGGACTGGATAAAGTCAGTCTCTGGGTTCTTGGCGGCCGGATGATTTTCCCCCTGGTCTATGGCGAATACCAGAGTGAGCGGTTCGACCGCATGCAAGGCCAGGTCGACCTGGTCTATCGCGGAGGCAAGTTCTTTCTCTATTGCACGGTGGAGATGCCCGAGGACGCCCCGATCGAGCCTATGGATTTTTTGGGTGTCGATCTCGGCATTGTCAACATTGCGGTCGATTCGGACGGCAATGTACATTCTGGTGAGGTCGTGGATCGAATCCGCCGCAAGCACCAGACCAGTCGCAAGACCCGCCAGCGAAAGAGAACCAAGGGGACCAAGAAACAGCTCAGGAAGCTGGCGGGCAAGGAAGCCAGATTCCGCAAGCAGGAGAACCACCGCATCAGCAAGACCATCGTCGCCAGCGCCAAAGGCACCGGACGCGGGATCGCTCTTGAAGATCTCAAGGGGATACGCGACCGGACAACGGTTAGGAAGCGGCAACGCAACCGACATTCGGGATGGTCGTTCTTTCAGCTCCGTTCGTTCCTGGAGTACAAAGCTGCGCTAGCTGGTGTCTCTGTCGTGCAGGTCGACCCTCGCAACACCTCGAAGACGTGTTCCGTCTGCGGACATTGCGAACGGGGCAATCGGCCCACCAGAGACTCGTTCTTGTGCAATCAATGCAGGTACTCCGCGAACGCCGACTTCAACTCAGCCCGCAATCTTGCGGGCTTGGGCCGGAGTAACTCGGCCTCAAAACTGGCGGGCATCGATCCGGGATTCGGACCCCGGGGAGTTCAGCCGGAAAAGCCCCCGACTTCAGTCGTGGGGATCTATGTTACGACCAGCCGGGCCACGGTGGCCGGGTGGATGATGTTGCGGATCGAGGCCACCGAGCCGCCGCCATGATGGGTCGGCCCGTGCATCACGGCCGCGTCGAGCTCGACCACACCGTCTTCGTTGGGTAGTCCTCCCAGGCCGACTGAGTGATCCCCGGGATCGGCCTCGACGATTGCCACCCCCTCGATGGCCGCGTTGAGCGGGTCGTGCCCTTGCTGGATCATCGCCATGGCCTTCGCGACGGCACGCAAACCATTACCACTGGCCACCACGATGGGCCGCCTCGATCCCGGCGGCTCGACGGGCGCGGCGCCGATCGCCAGCGTGCTCAGACTGGCCGCCGTGGTCGTCTGCAAGAAAAGGCGGCGATTTACCGATCTTCGCATCTTCGTTGGTTCCCCATGAGCGAGCTTCGATCGCCGGACTGACCTGGCTGGTGGGATGGAGGCCGTGGAGCCGGAAGCGCTCTTCTTCGGCCCCGGTTCGAGGAATCTATTCTGGGCGCCGCGCCGTGGAAAGAAAACAGGGCAAACTCACCACTCGCGGTGAACTTGCCCTGACACTCGACTTCGGTTCTCGTCCGGTATCCGACGCTTATCGTCTGGTCTGGCCGGTCCGTTCCAGTCCCGCCAGCTTGGACGGGGAGTTCATGTAACAGGTGAACGACTGGGCGCTCTGGGTCGCGGGACCGGGTGTGAGTCTGGAGCCGATTCGAAAGCCGCGATAGATCGTCCTGGAAGCCTGTCCCGTCTCGTGAACGGTGATCGCGAAGGTGCAATTGCGATCGGCCCCGCGAAGCTCGATGTCACGGAACAGGAATTTCGCTTTGCCCTGCGACTCGACTCGCTGGTGTTGCGGCTGGAAGCGACAGCTTCGGTTCCCCGGCTTGATCTCGACCTCGCAGCCATCCTGGCCCAGGCCGGCGATCAAGAGGTTAAGCTCGACGGTCTGGGTGTTCGGGGCGGGTCTTTTTTCCTGGACGCTCGGGTTTTGGCTGTCCTGAGTTTTCGGCGTTCCGGCATCCTGACCTTCAGCACTTGGCGGGGTCTGGTCGGAGCCGGATTTCTGTGACCGGGCCACACCACCGAGCAGGACGGTCGATCCCGCCACGAGGACCACCGCGGCCATCCATGACCTGACTTGCATACCGGTTGACTCCCTTCTTATCGCGACGGCTGGCCCATCCTGGGCCGTTTTGGCGCCAGGCGGAACACCCTGTGGCATCCTGCCGGAACGAACGTCAGCCTGGCCGAACCGTGGACGCGAACGAATAGGAGGCTGCGGGAAGCGCGTCGATTCGTGCCGTCGGGTTCGCCAGAATACCTGGGCGCGGAGGCAGACGGACATCCCCCACGTCCCGCGGGTGTCTCCGAGGTGGGCCGCAAGTTACACCGGCTCGTCCGCGCACGCAAGAGCATTCCCGATTCCAGAAGTTCCAGATTCCAGGAATTCGCTGCCGTTCTTGCTTCCTGGAACCGGTAATCCCACCGGCCTGGAATCGCTGAACTACCCGGTGCTCAAAGCGATCCGCCGGCCCGGGACGCCACGGCTGGGCGCGTCGACGAGGCCGAGATCGACTCAGGAATTCGGGGTACGGTTTTCTCGACCGTCCTGATCGCTGAGACATTGAGCTCGCGGGCCGTGACAACCGAATTGACCATCTCGCCGACCGACGGGCTCACCCAGCTCAGCACCAGCGTGTTGGGAAAGACTCCCATGGCGATGGTCAGAACCACGAGTGGAACGGCGACGACGATCTCGCGCAAGTCCATGTCGGGCAGCCCCTTCCATGTCTCGCTCCGACCGAGGAAGACGCGCTGCAGCGTCCAGAGAATGTAGCCGGCGGTCAATACCACCGCGGTCGCGGCCAGCACGGCCAGCAATTTGCTGTAGTTGAACGCGGCCACCACCACGAAGAACTCGGCCACGAAGCCGCAGAGGCCGGGCAAGCCCATCGAACCGAAGAAGATCACGTACGAGATCGCCCCGTACAGAGGCATGATGTTGTTCAGCCCGCCCAGCTTGTTCAGGTCGCGGGTGTGAGCCCGATCATAGATGACGCCGACGAGGAAGAACATCCCGGCGCTGGTAATCCCGTGCGCCAGCATCATAAACATGGCGCCGTTGACCCCGTAGGCGTAATACTGAGGGCTGGTCGACAGGTTCATCGCGGCCAGTCCGAGGGTGACGTAGCCCATGTGGCTGACCGAGCTGTAGGCGACCAGTTTCTTGAAGTCGGTCTGGGCCATTGCCACCAGGGCCCCATAGAGGATGCTGAAGACACCCAGTGCGGCCACGAAGTAGGCCCAATCATGGGCGCCGGCCGGCGCCAGCGGCCAGGCCAGGCGGATCAGGCCGTAGCCGCCGATCTTCAGGAGGATCCCGGCCAGGATCATGCTGATGGGAGTCGGGGCCTGCACGTGGGCGTCGGGTAGCCAGGTGTGGAACGGGAACGACGGCAGCTTGATGAGGAACCCGATCAGGAAGAGGACGAACACCCACGACTGGATGGCCCGCCCGTAGTAGCCCGTCTTGGTCGCAACGCCCATCAGCTCCACGATGTCGAACGAGTGGCCGGTGAACGGCTGCACCTGCCCGGTGGCGTTGCACAGGCTCTGGACGGCGGAGGTATCGCCGGGCCAGAAGAAGAGGATCAGGACGGCCACCAGGATGAAGACCGAGCCGAACAGCGTATAGAGCAAGAACTTGATGGCCGCGTACTCACGGTCGTCGCCGCCCCAGATGCCGATCAGGAAGTACATCGGCAAGAGCATCACCTCGAAGAACACGTAGAAGAGGAAGAGGTCGAGCGAGACGAAGACCCCCATCATGCTCGCCACCAGCAGCAGGAAGAGTGCGTAGTAGCCCTTGACCTGCTTGGTGATGTTCCACGAGGCGAGGCAAGCGAGCACGCTGATCAGTCCGGTGAGGACCGCCAGGCTCAGACTGATGCCGTCCAGGCCCAGGTAATACTGGATGTTGAAATAGGGAATCCAGGACCTCCGCACGACAAGGTCACCCTCTCCTGCGGACTCATCGGCGATGGTCAGCGCCCCCGAGCTGTCTTTCTGAAGCAGGTTGTGGACGACGCGGTCCTGGAGCGGGGCACTTGACGGGCCGTCTCCGACATAAAGTCCCAGGGCGATCAGCGTCACCACGAAGGTGATCAGCGTGGCGACCAGCGCGAGGTACTTGATCGCCGCTTCCGATCGCCTGGGCACGGCCAGCACGCCCACCATGCCGATCAGGGGAAGGAGCCAGAAGGAGGTCAGCAGCAGGTTGTCGCTCATGACGCGGTCACCAGTTTCGTGATCAGGAAGTTATCCGGAGATCCAGAGGAAGACGATGGCGAACAGGACCACAAACCCCCCGGCCAGGAACATCAGGTAATTACGCAGTTTGCCGGTCTGAATCGCGCGGCTGCGGTCGCCGACGACGTACACCATCAGGCCGACCACGTTGACCAGGCCGTCCACGCCGACCTTATCGAAGACGCCGTCGAAGTGGCTGAGCCTCTCGGTCAGGAAGGCCATGGCGTTGACCAGGCCGTCAACCAGGAACTTATCGACTCGACCGCAGAACCGCGCGAAAGCCACGCAGGGCCGAACGAACAGGGCACCGTAGATGTCATCGAAATACCACTTGTTCTTGAACAGCCTGTAAAGGCCCGGGAACTGCTGGGCGGCATGGGCGGGGCTCAAGCGCGTGGAAACAAAGTAGGGCAGGTTCGCCGGTGCGTAATAAAGCGCTCCCAGTCCGATCCCCGTGGCCGCGATCAAGAGCGAGCAGCCCAGGGCATACCAGTGCGCCCAGTGCGACTCGATCACGGTGGTGGGCTCGCCGTACTCGATCATCTTCTCGAGCACGGGCGTGCCCAGCGGCAAGCCAATCCAGACCGTCCAGCCGACGAAGATGCTGCACACGGCCAGGATGATCAGCGGCCAGGTCATGACCGGCTCGCTCTCGTGAGCGTGCGCGGCCGGGTTCAGGTCGTGATCGCTCGGGCCATGGCCATGGGCCACCTCTTCGTCGGCCAAGGTGTGATGCACGTCCTCGTCATGCGCCACCTCGGCGGCAACCTCCGATACGAACCCCCGGGGCTCACCGGCGAAGGTCAAGAACCACATCCGGAACATGTAAAGGGCGGTGAGCGTCGCCCCGAGGGCCGGCAGCAGGAACAGGAGAAAATGCTGCGGGACCTGCGCGACCCGGGCAATCGCCGCGGCCAGGATCGCGTCTTTCGAGTAAAACCCGCTGAAAAACGGCACGCCTGAGATCGCCAGCGTTCCCACCAGCATGGTGTATGCGGTGATCGGCATCTTCTTCCGCAGCCCACCCAGTGCCGGCATCTCGTAGGTGTGCACGCTGTGGTAAACGCTGCCCGCGCCCAGGAAGAGAAGCGCCTTGAAGAAGGCGTGAGTGAGCAGGTGGAAGAGCCCCGCCGCCCGGCCGCCGACGCCCAGGCCGAGCATCATGAAGCCGAGCTGGCTGACGGTGGAATAGGCCAGCACCTTCTTGTAGTCGGTCTGGACCATGGCGATCGTCGCCGCGATCAGCAAGGTGACTCCCCCGGTATAGGCGATGTAAAGCAATACGGGGGGCGTGAACACGGGGAAGAACCGCCCCACGAGATAGACGCCGGCGGCCACCATGGTCGCTGCATGAATCAGGGCCGAGACCGGCGTCGGCCCGGCCATCGCGTCGGGCAACCAGACCTGCAGCGGAAACTGGGCGCTCTTGCCGACGCAGCCGGCGAAAACCCCGAGGCCGGCGACGGTCAGCAGCCAGTAAGGCATCTGCACGGGCTGCGCGTGCTCGGCGGCAGCCTCGGGGGAGTGGAACTCGACGACCTCCTGACCGCTCGCATCGACAACTCTGTTGAACTCACCCGTCGGGCCATGCAGACCCTCGCTGATCTCCTGGAAGTTGAACGTGCCCAGGCTCGTCCACAAGAGCCCCAGACCGACCAGCATCCCGACGTCGCCGATCCGGTTGACGATGAACGCCTTGTTGGCCGCGTCGCAGTTGGTCTTTTCCTCGTACCAGAAGCCGATCAAAAGGTAGGAGCAGATGCCGACCAGCTCCCAGAAGATGAAGATCATGAACACATTCGATGAGGCCACCAGCCCGAGCATCGAGAAGCAGAAGAGCGAGAGGTAGGCGAAGAACCGCGGATACCGCGAATCGTCGTGCATGTACCCCATCGAATAGATATGGATCAAGGTTGCGACGAGCGAGACCATCAGGAACATGAGCACCGACAGGTTGTCGATGTACACGCCCAGCGGAAAGCTGAGCGTCTTGCCCGCCAGGGGATCATTGGTCGGGCCGGCGAGTGGCCTGCCGCCGAGCAGCACCCAATCGAAGCTCGCTTGCCAGACGTGCGGGCCGTGAGCCTCATGCCTGCGCAGGGCCGCCCCTGTGTCCTCTCCGAGTATGCCGGGCTCGGCCGCGGCATGGTGCTCGGCCCAGACCCCCTCGGCCTCGAACCCGTAATAATCGACGAAACCAACCAGGCTGAGCAGAAATGAGAGACCGATCGCGCCGGTGGCGAGATACGCACAGAGCCGTTTCAACTGCCGGATGAAGATCACTTCGATCGCGAACGCGGCCAGCGGAATCAAGACGGCGGCTGCGTAGAGACCAACCTGCCACTTCATGAGGTCACATTCCTTGGTCGTTTCCGAGACTGATTCAGGCCGCCCGTCCGCCGGCAGGATGCTGTCGCCAAGAATGGACCGCGTCCGGTCCGTCTCCTACTTGATGCCATCCTTCCGCGAAACGCGACCAGATCTTGGGCGCGGGGGGAGAGCGTGAAATATGTCACAGCTTCATTCTCTTTGCAAGACCCTGCTGGTCACGGTGGTTTCCTTCCGGCGTAACTTTCTTGTACCGCTTTCCTTATGCTTCTTACCAAGTTGAGCCCGCCAAAGGCCTCGGGGCCTTAGCCCCAAGACCCCGTTCTACGGCAGCCGGAGGATGACGGCATTCAAGGACTATGAACTGGTTCCGGAGCTGGTGTCGGGCCTGACGGCCTACTTCTGGTTCTGCGACGAGGATCGCCCCCATCAGGCACTCGATTATCGGACACCCGGGGAGGTCTACCGATCCGGCGTTCGCGCGAGGCTGAGTGGGGGAGGACCATGACAAATACAGGCCGCCGGAGCTTTCCAGTATTTGGGGTCCACTTCACTGGCGGAAGCCGCTGGTGATCGATTAGACTGACCAGTCTCGACCCGGCGCAATCCGCCGGTTCTCCGTCAGGGGACGATGGCCGACCACTCGTTCCCTCGTCCGTTCTATTCATGCCAGCTAGCGAGGTGCGCCGTGGCCCTGCGTCCCCGGAAGAACAAGTCGCGTCAGAACAAGTATCATCGCTGCCAGCGCTGTGGCGGGCGAGTCCGCAAGCGCTCGTTCCGTTGCAAGAAGTGCTCCGAGGGGCAGCGCTAGCTGGACGAAAGCAAGAACCAGGCCTTCGTGGCGTGTTGCTTGTCTCTACCTACGAATCCACCGGGAAAAGGACCACGTCAGGCACCAGCACGGGTACGCCCGGCTACCGCAGAACCTCAAGGAGCCCCACTTCGGTCAGGAAGATCAGGGGCGAGGCGTTCGCCACGCGCCTGGAGATCACGTTCAACCTCCTCCATCTCCTCGATGTCGAATTGTCTGGCTTCATGGGCATGGTACAGCGCCAACAGGAAGTCTTTACGGCTCAGGCCGGCGATCGCGGCGGCCTTCCCCTGGGAGATCAGTCGCTGGTGATACCACTGGATGGCTGCGGCGACTCGCATGTCCCTGGCAAACTCCTTCGGCGAGCGCCGCAATGCTGAGAACGCGTCGTCGGGCACCTCGACGGTTACCGTTGCCATTTCATCCCCCGACCCTGGCCCAAGACATCCGCCTGATGGCCGAAAACGTGTGATCGACCTCGCCCCGGGCGACCTGTTCCGGTCATTGTAACCTCAGGCTTTTCGTCCGGGACAGAGGGAGCAAAGGTGTCAGGGCTGCCAAGAAGTGTGAGGTCGGTTCTTGACACCTTTTCCGACCCACTTTTCCCACCCCTTGATTCCGGGACTGACATCCTCGGAGGTTCTCCGCGCCCCTTGAAGCAGTTTCGCGGCTAGCTTAAAGAACCCTCGAAGAGGGAGCCCACGCACGGTTACAATCGGCAGAGGAGATCCCGTCTTCCCGGGCGGAGCAAAACGCCATGCCGATTCATGACTGGACCCGTGTTGATGCGGGATTGTTTCATGCTTTCCATCAAAGCTGGATCGTGACCCTTTCTCGCGCGCTGAACGGCGGAGTGTTGCCGCCCGATTACTTCGCGCTGCCGGAGCAGTCGATCCGAGGGCCGGTCCCGGACGTCCTCACTTTGAAATTATCACCGGAACGCGGGCACCCAACCGAGACCACCCCCGGGCTGGCCGTGGCTGCCGCGCCGCCTCGCACGCGCCTGGTCCGGCGGGCCGAAGAGACGATCTATGTGCGCAAGGCGGATCGGATCGCGGTCCGGCACCGGCACGGCCAAGTCGTTGCCGTCGTCGAGATCGTGTCGCCCGGGAACAAGGCCAGCAAGAATGAGCTTCGAGCCTTTGTCGAGAAGACCTCGAACTTGATCGCACAGGGCGTCCACCTGCTTGTGATCGACCTTTTCCCGCCGAGCAAGCGCGATCCACAAGGCATTCACAAGGCTATCTGGGATGAGTTCGTCGATGAGGACTTCGAGCTACCGGCCGATCAGCGACTGACGCTCGCAGCCTACGACGCGGGGCCGCCGCCGGTGGCCTATGTCGAGCCGGTTGCCGTCGGGCAGCCATTGCCGGACATGCCGCTCTTCCTGAAGCCGGAGTTCTACGTGCCGGCGCCTCTGGAGGACACGTACCGGACGACCTGGGACGATTTCTTTCCCGCGCCACTCAAGGGGCTCTTGGAGACTACCGGGTGACGCGCCGATCCACCATCAAGTGCCGTTCGCGTCGGGATCGGCCGCGTCATCGTCGTCTTCCTCGGCGTCAACCCACAGCTCGGCGACGGTCGTCGCCAGGCCGGGAAAGACCAAGCTGACGATGACTTGGTCCGCGCGGAAAACCGACTCGTTCCAGGCATCACCGCGCCGGGTCAGGACGGTGACCTGGTGTTTCAAGGGATCGACGATCCAGTATTCGAGCAGGCCATAACCCAGGTACTCCTCGCGCTTGGTTTCGTAATCGCGCTGGATGCTGCCGCGCGAGACCACCTCGGCGGCCAGCGCGGGGACTCTGCGGCCGCGCCGGTCCTTGGGAGCGCCTCGGAGGACCACGCCCAGGTCAGGGTGCCGACTGGAGATCATGTGCGGAAGCCAGAAGCGGAATTCGTTGCCGCCGCCGTAGCGGAGAATGACACCCGGATGCTGCTGATCATAGCGACTGACCGCCCGATAAAGGTTACAGACGACCACGCCATGAGGATCATTCGGCACCTCGGTCACCTCGAGCACTCCTCGGGCCAGCTCGTAGCAATACCCGTCCCGCTCCTCGGCCTCCCTGAACTCCTCGAGGGTCATCATGCGGCCATGGTCGGCCGGGCCGATGCGTAGAGTTGGTGCGACGGTGGCCATGAGCGCCTGTTCCTTTCGACTGAAGGATCGTTGACCTGGTCACGATTCATGATACGCGGGGCGATCCATCGCACTTCCGGTCGTCGTTCCCGAGATCCTTTTCTCAACCGGCGGGGAAACGGTCGGCACGCCGTGGTTGCCGCTCATGGTTGTTTCATCTCTTCGGAGCCGACCTTTCTTGTGGACGCGGAACGAGCAGAGGTACGGTCGGGCTCTCCTGTTCTGGTGGATCGGGTGGGAGGATGGAGTCCGCAGAGGTCGTCAGTGCAAGGTATGTCCCTCGGCCGGGTCATGGCAAGGTAATTGTACACACGACGCCCAACCCAGGCGACTCCTGGAAACCAGGCGATCATGGACAGCGGCCAGTACAGTGGCAGCCAGGCTCCAATCGACCGCACCGCGTCGAACCCCGCGGTCACGCGCCCCTGCCTTGAGATCACGTGCATTGACTCCATGCAGGCCTTCTTTGTCAGAGCAGGATGCAGGGTCTCCACGTCGACCGCGGTCAAGTCGATCGGTTCCAGAACCCGGTCCGGATCGGCCGCGGTCACCAGGGCCATCGAGGCCCGGCAGCGCGGGCAGGCCCCATCGAAGAGAACTCGCAAGGCCGGCTGAGCACGCCCGCTGACCAGGCTACGGACCCAGGATCCAGAGAAAAACGCCAGGTTGGCCGCAATCATCGCCAGGCCGAATTCGGTCAATCCCGGGGCCACGATCGCGATCCCCAGGTGCAGGACCACCGCCCCGGCGATCATCAAGGGACGCAGGATTGGAACCCAGATCAGGATGGGATACAACAACTCGAACGCAAGGCTTGCGTGGGTGAGGACGTTCAATACCCAGGGCCTTTCAGCCAGCCCGGTGAAATCGCGGGTCACGAACTCGCCGGCGGTCATCGTTCCCCAGAGCGCCATGCCGTTCCACCACGACGGTCCCTGGACCTTGGCCAGGCCGGCCATGGCGTAAATGAAGACCAGGTGAAGCTGGATCAGCCGCAGGGCCAGGTTGGCCGCGATCGTCGGGTGCGGAATGCCTGGCTCGAGGGCAGTGACCCTTCGTCCGCCCGTTGAGCCCGCTGGTCTGAACGATCGGGCCACGGCTCGTGCGTCTCGCCACCGCCGCAGGAAACGATCCATCGAGACGGCCTGGCCGCCGGCGAACGTTGCCCCCAGGTAGAGCGCCAGGGTCGAGACGATCTGATCGAATCCAAACAAAGCGATCGGCACCCGTCGGACCGTCGAGGCGATGATGACCCAGGCCAGGACCCCGGTCACCCGGCTGAATAGCCCGACCGTGTACAGTCCCAGGATCGCCAGGCAGGCAAGCCAGACAGGCCGGAGCAAGCGATCGGGGACCAGGAACCAGAATGACCAGGCAAAAGGCTGCCGCTGGCGCTGAGTCTGCCAGATCAAGGTGGGGTCGGCCCAGCCGTCGGATCCGAAATAATCATGCAGATCGAGACCGAGGACGATCAGGCTCCACAAGGCCAGCAGGCCGACCACCACGCGGATCAAGCCCAGCGCAGTGGGATCGGCGGGCGTGAAGAAGAATGCCTTCCAACCACGACGCGTGGCCGTGACCAGCCTGCCCAGGTAATTCGCAAGGTCGCTCATGAGCCGTCGCACGCAAAGTCTCCAATCCATTCCGGGGTCGTGAAGAGCGCCTCGTCGAAGAGATCGAACCCGGCGGCTCCCGGCAGCGCCAGCACCTCGCGAACATGCCGTGGATCGGGTATCAAGTGCTGCTGGCCGTGAAGTGTGACACTTGTGCAGCCGGGACTTACCTTGCAGAGGTGGCGTGCATAAGCGGCCGCGAGCCGGCTGCGGCTGCCGTCGCCTCCCAGGTGCCTTGCGTCCTCGAAATCGGCGAACAGGGCGTTGGCCAGGGCAAGCTGTCGCTGGTGCCTCATCCTGGGACCGGCAAGACCCCGGTCCGGCAGCCGGACGACCTGGTCGGGCCGTCCCTCGCCGAACCGCAGCGTCGCCGTGATCACGGGCGTCGGCGGCGGCTCGGCATAGTAACGATACGCGTAGCCCTGGTCCAGCAAGTCATGATAGGGGGTGAACAGGTCGGCGATGTGCCGCTCCAGCTCCGAGGACGGAGGAACCCCCATGGCGCCGGCAACGACTGCGGCCATGTGGTACAGCAGGCCGAGCGTCACCAGCCCGCGCGCCCATCCCGGCCATGAGCCGGTGGCCG
>JBAUOX010000587.1:0-11316 GCA_049579985.1 Isosphaeraceae bacterium
GCGACTGGCCGCGGCCGGTCCGCCGCCGCCGCCGTCCCGTACTGCCATGTCCTTCTCCGCCAGCACGGCCGCCAGCGCAGCGCCCTGGCGAACCAACCCCTCGCGGCCCGAGGCAATGAGCAGCCGGGCCAGCCGCGGATGAACCGGTAATTCGAGCATCTGGCGGCCCAGCGGCGTGATTCGATTCTGGTCGGGGTCGAGGGCCCCCAGGCTCGTCAAGAGCCGCCGGGCCGCGTCCAGCCGCTCGGGCGCAGGGCTGTCATACCAGGCGAATTTACCGGCATCCCGAACACCCCAGGAATGAAGAGCCAGAACGGCCGCGCAAAGGTCGACGCGGTGCACCTCGGCAATCTCGAACGGTGCCAGCATCCGCTGCTCGCGCTCGGACCATAACCGCAAGCACCGCCCCGGGCTGGTCCGCCCGGCGCGGCCCGCCCGCTGCGTCGCCGCCGCCTGGCTGATGCGGGCCAGGTCGAGGCGATCGAAACCGCGCTGGGGGTCGTGATGGGCGATCCGGGCGAGGCCGCTGTCGATCACGGTCGTGACGCCGTCGATGGTCAGCGAGGTCTCGGCGATATTTGTCGCCAGGATGATCTTCGTCTGCGGACCGGGACGCAGCGCCCGGTCCTGATCTTCGGCCGGCAGCGAGCCGTGCAACGGCAGCACGAGAGCCCCGTATCCCGCGGCCAGGGGCTCGATCGCCTTCTGAACCCGGCGAATCTCGGCCATCCCCGGCAGGAACACGAGGACATGGCCGGCCGCGGACCGATTCGCGAGAACCTCCCGGACCAGCGGTTCGATTGCCTCGGGACTGGCCGGACGGACAAACGGATGATAGGACAGTTCGATCGGGAAAGTGCGCCCCTCGACCCGCACCACCGGACAATCGTCAAGGAACTGCGCGACCGGCTCGGCATCGAGCGTCGCCGACATCACCACGATGATGAGATCGGGGCGAACGTCCCGCCGGATTTCTCGCAAGAGGGCCAGGGCCAGGTCGGAGTGCAGGCTGCGCTCATGGAACTCGTCGAGCACCACGGCGCCGATGGTCTCGAGGAAGGGATCGGCCAGCAACTGCCGGTTGAGAATGCCCTCAGTCTGGATCCGCAGCCTGGTCGTCGCTGAGATCCGGCGTTCGAACCGGATCTGGTAGCCGACCTCCTCGCCCAGGGACCAGTTCTGCTCGTCGGCGATCCGGGCCGCCGTGGCCCGCGCCGCGACCCGGCGCGGCTGCAGCACGATGACCCCCGGGTGCTCCTGCGAGAGCAGGCCCGACCGCACGAGCGCCGGCGGAACGCGGGTCGTCTTACCCGCTCCCGGCGGCGCAACCAGTACCAGCCTCCGGTGCTCCCGGAGGCTGGTGAGAATCTCGGGCAGGCTCTGATCGATCGGCAGCGAGGTCATCAAGGGGTCTCTGCCGGGATCACTGCCCGGCCCTGCGTCCTTGGATGCAGGTTCCCGTCCGCCAAAGTTTTAAGGCAAGCCCGGCAACACGGTCCATTGACAGCAACCACCAGTCTGTCTACTATCTTATTAGACAAAGTTGCACCAGCACGTTTGTCTCCTTTCACGTCTCGTTTCATAGTTCCTGCAAAACACATTGTGTAGCATGGAAGTCTTCTTGGGGATGGCCCCCGTTCCGATGAGCTCGAGTCGATGCAGATCTCCGATCCGATCAGAAGCTTCGAGAGTTCCGAGAGTCGAATCTCGAAGAGCGAGCCGGCGTCCGATGGCCAGGCGGTGCCTTCTTCACCGGAACCTCCGACGGTGGTGCGCCCTTCCAGCAGCACCGCGCGGCGGTTGCAGGCCGTGGCACACACCGGCCCCGCGGCGACGGCCTTGCCGCTGCCGGGCGTCCTGATCGGCACCTTCTTGCTCGAAGAGGCGATCGGAGCCGGGGGCATGGGTGCGGTCTTCCGGGCTCACGACGCGCAGCTTGATCGGTACGTGGCGCTCAAGCTCCTGCCGCTCGATCAGACGGGTGATCCGGAGGTCGTGCAGCGGTTTTATCAGGAGGGAAGGTCGGCGGCCCGGCTCGACCACCAAAATATCGCGCGGGTGTTCAGCATTGGCCAGGACGGGCCCAATCACTATATCGCCTTTGAATACATCGAAGGCATCACGGTACGGCGGCGGGTGGACGAGAATGGACCGCTGCCCGTGAGTGAGGCGGTGGACATCACGCTGCAGATCGCCCTGGCCCTGGTCCATGCAGCCGCGCGCGGCGTGGTCCATCGCGATATCAAGCCGTCGAATATCATCCTCACGCCGCAGGGACGAGCCAAGCTTGTGGATATGGGCCTGGCCCGTCGGTTCGAGCGCGATGCCGATCACGGGCTGACCCAGAGCGGGATGACCCTGGGAACATTTGATTATATCAGTCCCGAGCAGGCCCGCGATCCCCGCGACGTCGATGTTCGCAGCGATCTGTACTCGCTGGGCTGCACCCTGTTTCAGATGCTCACGGGGCGGCCGCCGTTCCCGGGCGGGACCGTGCTGCAGAAGCTGCTCCAGCACCAGGAGGAGCCGCCACCCGGGATTTGCGGCCTCAATCCGGCCGTGCCGGTTGAACTCGCCCGGATCATCACCAAGCTCATGGCCAAGGATCGCGACCGCCGCTACCAGTCGCCCGAGCAACTGGTTCGCGACCTCCTGGCGATCGCCGGGCAGCTTGGCCTGTCCGTCACCCCGGCCGAACAGCACGCCTGGATGGCCGCCAGCGACCGGGTCACCTGGGAGCGGCACCTGGTCTGGTTCTTCCCCGCGCTGGCGTTCCTGGTCGTGGTGGCCGGGCTGGTCTGGTGGGGCCGCGAGCCGAACACTCCGCTCCCTTCTGAGCCCGGTATCGGGCCGATTCGTCCCCCGCGCAACGAAGCCGGGCCCAAGGATCGGTCGTCTCCACCAGCCGCTCGAGCGGCGGTCGCCTCCCGGGCAGAGGAAGCTGAGCCCGATCCGCCGGCGCCCGTCCCGGCCCTGCCCCGAAATATCCTGGTGCGACCCAGCGACGATCTGCTGAGCGCGATCGCGGCCGCTCCACCCAGGTCGATCATCACTCTGACCGAAGATGGTCCTTATTTGCTGGGAGGCCGCACGGGCGATCTGCGTGGATTGTCGGCGCTGGCAAGCCGCGACCTGACGATCAAGTCCGACTCCGGCGTCCACCCCGTGCTGAGGTTCGCCGCGGATGCCCAGCTCGGCGACCTCAGGTTGCCCGCGCTGCTGCCTTTTTCAGGCGGCAACGTCACGATCGAGGGTCTGGCCTTCGAGCTCGACCGGGAGGGGCCGGAGGACCGTGTGGCAGCCGTCTCGGCCGAGGATACGGAGCTGACGATCCGGGGCTGCCTGTTCCGCCAGAGCTCCGTACGGACCGGGCGGAACAGAGCGGCGCTGCGAATCCGAGTCCAGAAGGCGACGGCCGCCGACGGCGACAGGCCCCCGGCGGTCTTCGCCGACTCCTGCCATTTTGACGGGGGACAGGTCGGCATCGACGCCGAGGGTCCCGCCGACATCCTGCTTCGCGACTGCACCATGGGGCCAGGCTCTCCCTCGATCTGGATCGACAACAGCAAATCCAGCGGCCCGGTGCCGGCCGAGATCCACTTACGGCACTCGAGCCTGATGGCGGGGGCCGGCCCCGTCTTCGAGGTTGAAGGCGCACTGGCCCGGATCCTGGTCGATGATTGCGTCATCGCGCCGGCCGGGGATTCGCTGCCGACCCTGGTCGCGATCGATTCCCCGCGCAACTTGACCTGGCGCGGCCGGTCCAATCTCTACGGCCGCATGCGCACGTATCTCGAGCCCATGCAGAAGGGCGAGGGCACCGAGACGATCGACGATTTCGGCCGCTGGAAGGACACGCCCAGCGAGGTCCGTGAAGTGGACACCGTCCCGGCAACCAAGTCCGTCTGGAAGTCGCCCCAACCTCTGCGGGACCTCCTCATCGAACAGGACAACCCGACTCAGCCCTTCCAGCTCGCCACGGCGTTCCTGAAGTCGTCCTTTTTCGGGGCCCGTCAAGGCCCGTATAACGCGAGGCTGGTAAACCCGGTGCGTCTTGCCGGCCGCCTCGGCGCCAGTGGCACCGGCACTCCCAGGAGCGGCTCCGAGCGAGCGAGCGACCTGATCCACAGTGCTGCCGCTGTGGGCGCCCAGACGGCCGTTCCCAAGAACAACGGCGATTCCTCCCAGGCTGCGAACAATGTCGGCTCTGCCTGGGAAGGGCGGATGCCGATGCCATCCGTTCCTGCCGATGAGGATGAAGATACGACCAGCCTGACCACCATGCTGCCCATGAGCATGCCCCCGGCGCCGGATACCGCTCATTCGCCTGCCAGTGCAACGGGGTTCGAGCCGGGCGTATCCAAGCAGCCGGCCCGCGAGCGACCCGTGCTCTCAGCGGGCAACCGAGGCGCTGAAGGGCATGGCCCGACGACCGGCCAGGCCCAGAGCACAGGTTCCCAGGAGGATCTGATCCGCAGCGCCGAGCAATTCACCAACACCCTCAACCGGCTTGGCTCCAAAGGAGGGACGCTCAGGATCGCCCGCGACGCCGATCTCGAATTGCCGGTGACGGAGTTTGCGGGGCCGGCACAGTGGTTGATCGAGGCCGAGTCGGGTTCCAGGCGCCCCCGCATTCGGTTTCGTCCCTCCGCATTCGCGGCGAAGTCCACCACTGCCTGGTCGGTCCTCTTCAACCTTCGCTCCGGTTCCTTGCATCTGCAAGGACTGGACCTGCTGATCCCCGACCAGGACGCGGAGGCTCCCCATGGCGGCCGCCAGGCGGCCATCGGAGTCTCTGCCGGCAGCGAGCTGACCCTGAACGACTGCACGATCACGGTCGCCGGCCATTCCTCCACCTCGGCCGCCGTCGTCGTCCAGCCGGGCCCGGCAGATGAGATCCCCTCGGACGGCGAACGCACGATCAAGAACGCCCTCATCAAGATTCGAGACAGCTTCGTCCGTACGGCGGGCGACTGCATCAGCGTCGCTTCAGGCCGCCTCCTTGACCTTCAGCTCCAGAATGTCCTGATCGGTGCCGACGGCAGCTTGCTGCACGCGCTGGGCAGCGCGCAGATCGAACGCTCCAGAACCGCCCTCAAGGTCAAGATCGACCACGCGCTGGCCCGCACCCGGGGCGGCCTGGTCTACCTTGAGAGCACCCTCGAGGAGACCGAGCTTCCGCTCACCTACATCGAAGCCGAGAGCTCGATCTTCAGCACGGCCGGGCAGGCGCCTCTGTTCCGTGTCGATGGTCAAGACCAGATGGAACGGTTGCACGATCGAATCGTCTGGAAGGCTGAGAAGGTCGCCTACGACGAGATCACGACCTACCGCCGCGACCAGATCCTCCAGACCGGCGTCTCTCCGCGCGACTATAGCCGATCCGACTGGACGACCTCCTTCGACCCGAAGGATGAATCGCCCGTCACCGAGAGCGTGAAATTCCGCAAGAAGTTCGAGCCCTGGCGGTCGGCATCGTCGCTGACCAAGGACGACCTGCAGCTCGACCCGAATGGCCCGGCAGCCGGCCGCGGCCCCGACCTGAGCCGGATCCCCTCGCCACCTCCGGCCGATTCTTGAACCCATCGTCTTAACTCTGCACGCGTTGCGCGGATTCGAGCATCGGCTCGATGCTCTGGATCGCCAGCTCGTGATTGCCTCCTTCGAGCGCCGCGCGTGCCCGCTCCAGCCGGTCAAGGTGCGCACGTCGGAACGGAACGCCCGCTCCTGGCTCGGGTGTCACGGGCACGAGCGCCGCGATCACCGCGGCGAGCAGGCGGTCCAGGCCGTCTCCCCGCTCGGCCGAGACAGCCAGGATCGATGTCGCCGCAGCCGCCTCGCAGAGTTCCCAGGCCGGCGGCAGGTCGGCCTTGCCGGCGACCAGGAGGGCCGGTCCGGGGCCGCTCATCAGCGTCCGATCGTCAACCTGTAGAGGCTCTGACCGATCGAGCACCTTGAGAACCAGGTCCGCGGTTTCGGTCTGTCGGAGGGTCCGATCGATCCCCGAACGCTCGATCGCATCGTCCGTCTCTCTCACTCCCGCGGTATCGACCAGCTCGACCGGCCATCCATCGAAGGCCGTGAGGGCGGTGACCAGATCTCGCGTCGTGCCCGGGGTGGGATCGACGATCGCCCGCTGGTATCCGGCCAGGGCATTGAGCAGCCGGCTCTTCCCCACGTTCGGCCGGCCGGCGATCACCACCCGCCAGCCTGTGGTGAGCCGCACTCCGACCTGCCCGCGCGCGATGAGCCGGTCGAGATGCTCGAGCGCCACGTGATGCGGCCCACGGATTTCCTCGATCAGCCGCGTGAGCTCGCGGTCGAGCGCTCCCTGGGTTTGCTCGAGCAAGATCTCGGCGGTGCGCAATGTGGGCGCCCGCGTCAGATCGAGCAGAGCGTCAGCCCTGAGCGACGATTCCCCGGTGAGCTCCGCCCAGACCGCCGGCTCGGCAAGCTGGGCGCCGGCCTCGCTCAGCGCCTCGACCACGAGGCCCACCGCGGCCGATCCGCCATGGCACTGAATCTCGACGACCGGCGGATCTTCCTCGATCACAACGGCCACGACCTCGTCGCCCAGGCCGCGACCGATCCGTCCCAGCCGCAGCCTCTCAGCTTTCGCCCGGGCCAGCCCGGGCCCTCGCGCCGGCCGGAAGACCGCATCGGCGACCGCGACCGCCCCCCTGCCCCAGACCCGCACCACCGCGACGGCCCCGCGCCCTTGAGGCGTGAGGATCGTCAGGAAAGGCCGGGAATCTTGGTCGTGATCGATCAAGAGGGCTTGCTCCTCCGACGGCCTACCTGACCCTGACAACGCTGTTCGATTCATCGTCGACTCAACCGTTCCTCGCGAAGCCTCTGCCCTGTATGATACCGTCCAGCCGTTTTCTGATTCCCGAACCGGAAAACCTTCCGAGGCGCGGCTGACCGATGGCCTACTGGTTATTCAAGTCGGACCCCGAGGTTTATGGATTTGACCGCCTGCTCGCCGAGACCGACCGAACAACCGGCTGGGACGGGGTTCGGAACTACCAGGCGAGGAACTTCCTCCGCGACTCCATCAAGATTGGCGACGGAGTGCTTTTCTATCACTCGAACGCCGATCCCGCCGGCATCGCCGGCATCGCCGAGGTCGTCCGCGCCGGCCATCCCGACCCCACCGCGTTCGATCCCGAGTCGGAGCACCACGACCCCAAGAGCGATCCCGCCAGCCCCACCTGGTACCAGGTCTCGATCCGAGCCGTGAAGGCCGTCGATCCGCCGCTCGGTTTACCACGACTGAAAGAAATCTCCGAGCTCGCCGGCATGGAACTGCTCCGCAAGGGAAGCCGGCTGTCCGTTCAGCCAGTGACCGAACGGGAATGGAAAGTCATCATGGCCCTGGCAGACGGGAAGCCGGAGAAGAAGCAAGGGTAGGGTGCGCCGAGTATTCGACGACGCACCGTTTTGGGCTACGCACCGATTCAGGCAGGAGGGTAGGGTGCGTCGAGTATTCGACGACGCACCGTTTTGAGCTAACCGGTGGGCTGTGTCGAATCTACAACAACGCACCGTTTCAGGCAGCCGGCAGAGAAGAAGGGAAACACGACCATGGCCCATCTCGAACACTTCGCGGTTTATGCCGCGAATTTGTCTGCTTTGAAAGATTTCTATGTCGATGCCTTGGGCATGACGGTCGCGATCAAGTCGCAGCAGTCGCGACTTCCTCGGGAATCTCGCCTCGCCACTCGATCTTGTACCGGTTCTCGGCGGCGAACCGCTCGATCTCAGCCTTCGATTGGGGGATGTCGATGCGGGTGTACTCCCTGTAGTAACCGCTTCCCGAACGCTTGTAGCTCGCTTCTTCGCCAAACCATTTGCCGTCGAGGTAGTAAACAACCAGGCTCTTCATGCTGGAAACTCCGGGCACTTTCGAAACTTCAACATGCCCATCATAGGGAACTACGCCGGCCTCGCCAAGCGAGTTTGATGGGCTCTGGGAGGATTCGCGGCTACCCCTTGATCACCCCCACCGGACGGAGGCGGGCGACCTTGCTGGAGATCCCGGCGCGGTCAACGACATCCACGACCAGGTCGACGTCCTTGTAGGCGGCCGGCTGTTCCTCGGCGAGCCCCTTGTGGCCCCGCGCGCGGGCGATGATGCCGAGGGCGTCGAGCTCCTTGTCGATCCGCCGGCCTTCCGCTAGCCGAACCGCTGCCGTCCGGCTCATCATCCGCCCCGCGCCATGGCAGGTGGTACCGAAGGAGTGCTCCATGGATCCCGGCTGACCGACCAGGACCCAGCTCGCCGTCCCCATGCTGCCGGGGATGATCACGGGCTGACCGATCTGGGCATAGGCCGCGGGGATCTCGGGATGGCCGGCGGGAAACGCCCGCGTCGCCCCCTTGCGATGCACGCAGACTTCCGTGTGCCGGCCCTCGCCGACGTCGTGATCCTCGAACTTGGCGATGTTGTGGGCGACGTCGTAGACGAGGTCCATGCCGAGCTGCTCCCAGGGCTTGCCGAAAATCCGGGAAAAGACCGCGCGCGCCTGGTGAGCCAGGAGCTGGCGGTTGCACCAGGCGAAGTTGGCCGCCGCGCGCATGGCTCCCAGGTAATCTTGCCCTTCCGGACTGCGCACCGGGGCACACGCGAGCTGCTGGTCTGGCAGCTCGAACCCATACTTCTTGGGAGCGTTCTTGAACACCTTCAGATAGTCGTCGCAGACCTGGTAGCCCAGGCCTCGCGACCCCGAGTGAATCAGTACCGTGATCTGCCCCTCGCGCAGGCCCATCACTGCGGCGGCCGCGTGATCGACCACCCGATCGACCACCTGGACCTCGAGGAAATGGTTCCCCGAGCCGAGCGTCCCGCACTGGTCGGCCCCGCGGACGATGGCGCGATCGCTCACGCGCCCCGGATCAGCGCCAGCCAGCCGGCCCTCGGCCTCGGTGAAGGACAGATCCCCCTCGGACCCGAATCCCTTCTCGACCACATACGAGACCCCCTGCTCCATCAACTTGACCAGCTCTGGCTTGTGGAATACATAGCGCCCGCGCTGGCCCACGCCGGTGGGGATGTCGCGGAAGAGCTGGTCCACCAGGGGCCTGATCTTGTCCTTGACGTCGCGCCACTCGAGGTTGGACCGGAGCAGTCGGACGCCGCAGTTGATGTCGTAGCCGACGCCCCCCGGAGAGATCACCCCGCCCTGCTCCGGGTCCGTCGCGGCCACGCCGCCAATGCAGAAGCCGTAGCCCCAGTGAATATCCGGCATGGCCAGGCTGGCCTTCTGGATTCCCGGCAGGGTCGCCACGTTCACGACCTGCTCGGGCCCCTGGTCGTGCTTGATCTGTTCGATGAGCGTATCGTCGGCGAAGATCAGGCCATCGACCCGCATGTCCTCGCGGTAGCTCCTGGGAATCTTCCACTGGCACGGCCCCACCTTCTCGAGGGGGCCGGTGTAAGCTCCGCTCTGGGCCATGACTCTCTCCCTGGCTTGCGGCCGGCTGGAATCGGTCGTTCTCTCACTCTTCATCATAACCCGACGCAACCGGCGGGGCATGGGTTCGCAGTTCGGACGTGCCCTGGCATGCTGCAATTGACTGGCCACTGGCCACGGTTCTCGAGCCACTGGCCACGCCGCTTTCACCGGCCACTCCGTCTTCACCGGCCACTCGCCACTCTCTTCTGCGTGGGGAACCGCACCACCCGCCGCGGATTGGCTTCGTTTTCGACTCGCCGGCTCGGTCGAATACGATTCAACCACAAGCGGTAACGAGCTTTGCGTTGATTCCGGATTGGCTTCGTTTTGCACATTTTCTCGCCTCTTCACGCCGGAAGGCAGGCTCTGCCGGTCGCCAGCGCCCTGGTACGGTCGGTCTGTCGCGTCCGTTCCCTCGTGCGACAAGATTCCAATCGTGTCGTTCGTCGAATCATCAATGACACGATCTGAATCGTATCCCACGATCGGACTCTGGCTCCCCTCCGGCGTCGTCTCGCCGCTCTCCCCGTCACCACACCCACCCGACCTCACCTCGCAGCCGTCATCCGCCATCTGCCCTCTGTCATCCGCCACCTGACATTTGCCATCCGCCTTTTCTGCTTCCCCATTCCCCGTTCCGAATTCCTCCTTCCGCATTTTCCGGAGGGTTTCCAGCTTTCGCAGCAGCTCGCGGTGCCGGGCCGACTGGTAGCGGCGGTGCCGCTCGAATGCCGGGCTGCAATCCAGCGCCGCGCGGTCGTACCGCTCGTCGGCCTCGTCGGCCTCGATTTCCTCATGCTCGGCCAGCAGCTCCTCGAGCCGGCCGACGTGCCGCTCGATGACCGAGCAGATGAGGCTCAGCGCCGCGGTCTCATCGCTGGGCGGCGGAGCGATCTCACGATAGGGCACAAACCGGAAGCCGCCCTGATAGCCCAACGGCAGCCCATCTCTCTCGTCCTTCCAGAGCTTGTGGCCTAGGCGGTGGCCGAGCGCATCGAAGGCATGGAAGAGGGAATTGAGTTCCGAGTCGAAGTGCGCCTCGATACTGCGCTTACCCAGCAGCCCGACGAAGCGGATGATTTCCGGATCTCCCCAGGCGGCTTTGCGGTCCAGAACGTTCAGTATTTCGGCCCAGCGAGCGAGCAACCAGCGGCAACCTTCGGCGCTTTCTTCGAGCCGGCGCACGATCACCGCCGGGTAGTCATCCGCAGTCGAATCCGAGTAACCCGGCCCTATCGCGGCCTGAAAAAACAGCTTGCTGCCGAGGTCGTGAACCTTGCTGAGCTCTTCCGCGCTGACCGTCTCCGGCCCCGACCGCGCATCCATTCGGACCCGGTGGGCCAGGTGGGCCGTCCCGACCCGCTCGGCGCGATCGAGCTCCCCCGCCAGCCGCACCGCGCGGCAAACCAGATCATGCTCGAGGGGATTGCGGGGCTTCATGGCCGCGATGGCCTGCTGGGTCCGGTCTTCCAGTTCCTTGGGGTCTTCCTGGGGCAGGACGGGCATGATGGTCCGGGCAGTCATGCCGTGTGTGATGGCGTTGAGCTTGGCGCGGGCCTTTCCCCTCTCGGTCTTGGGCCCGGTACTCTTCTGGGCATTGCGGCGGTTGGCTTCGATTTGTGCTGCGGTGGCCATGGTGTAAGTCCTCCAGTTGGGATCGACCAAGGAGAGGACGGGGGGTTCTCCTCCGTGATCAGTGTCTGCTCCCGTTGGTCGATGCTCTTTCTCTGTATGATCTGTCCGGCGCGGCTTAAAGTTGCAGCGATCTTCCCCGAGTTGAGATTTTTTTCAGAAAAATTCCTCGCCATGATCTCATCTCTTGTTTTCAGGCGTCTCGGAGCTGTGTACTGTCCAGTTA